>JAQVJM010000035.1 GCA_028695135.1 Candidatus Moraniibacteriota bacterium
AAATCCATAAATAACGCGATGAAAAACATCCAGAAAAAGATGCAGAAGGAAATGAAAGCGGGAAATATCGATATGCCGTCATTTTAGTCGCGTAACTAATAACGCACAACTCGTAACGCAAAAAAGGAATCTTTTAAGATACCTTTTTTTATTTACTCAGATTTGCCTTGCCACTTATCTCTTACAACTCGTCACATAGCATCCTTGTCACTAGCCACCTATCCCTTGACGCTGCTAACAATCACTGTCTGCGTCGGATAAGCGAACTCGATCCCTTCCTCTTCGAATTTCTCATAAATCGCCAAGTTTATTTTTTCTTGTATATTCATATATTCGTTATAATCGGCCGTGTTTATATAATATACATTTTCAAAATTCAAGCTGAAGTCTCCGTAAGTTGCGAAGTTTGACCTATCAAATTCCGTATTTTCTACCTTTTCTACTATTTCTTTTACAAGATTAGGAATTTTTTTGAGTTTTTCCAATTTCGTCCCGTAAACTACCCCTAGATTAAATACCACCCTTCTTTTTTCCATCCTTTTATAATTTTGAACCCTCGAATTGGCCAATTCCTGATTTGGAATGATGAGCTCCTCGCCCTGAAGAGTCTTTATCCTGGTCGTTTTAGCCCCTACATATTCGACTGTTCCCATGTTGTCTCCGACTTGTACGAATTGACCCACCTTGAAAGGCTTATCGATAAAAATGGTTATTGCCGCAATGATATCGCTCAAGATGTCCTTGGAAGCCATCGCTATGGCGATTCCCCCGATGCCCAGTCCGGCCAAGGCCGAAGTCACGTTGACCCCCATATTGGAAAGGACAAAAAGTATCGCCATCGCCCAAATTATGAATTTTACAACTCTTCCGACTGTCCTCACTACCGCCTCTTCTCCTCTGATTTCATCCTCGGTCATTTCTCCGTTCTCTCTGGTCGTCTTTTGGATTATTTTTATGGAGACGTAGTCTATTATCCGTTGGGCGATAAGGATTAATTGAAGGACTACCGCTATGAAGATAACTCCGTCAATAAATTTGGAGATGATTTCTTTGATCTCCAAAAAACGGGAAGCCAGATAGATAGAAATGAGGAAATAAAAAGGAGGCTTGATGCTTTTGATCAGAGTCATCATAAAGTCATCAATGTCGGTTTCCGTCTTTTGAGTCACGGATTCTATCCTTTTTATAATTATCACTTGGGCGATCTTGAACACGAGAAGTGCGCCGACAAAGATCAAGATGCTCTGCAGATAATCTTCTCCGCTGTTTCCCCATAGATTGAAATCGAGATATTTTTGATAATCCATATTTTTGTCCAGCCAGACCGCTCCCGGAAACAGGAGCCATTTGATCGGTTTTTGTATTAATTTTTTACTTGTTTTCAATGATATAATTTATCGCCAACTTTGTAAACCCGAAAAAAATGATTCTTAGCGTAAAATTAAAAGGTTACATAATTCCACGACCGCGGAATTATGTACCCTTTTGGAATGATCCGGAATAAAGGATATTTAAAAACCGCCGGACGAGAATCCTCGTCGGCGGTTATTTTTCAGGCGGATTTGAGCACCTGATCTTTTGCAAATTTCATTTCCTTGAGAATTTTTTCCATCTCATATTCAATGTTCTCTTTTTCTGTTTCTCTGGCTTTAAGATTGAAACTTATTTTTATCCTTTCTTCAGAATCATAGGCATGGAAATCTTGAAACCCTTTAAGCATGCAAATTTCCAACGATAAATCTTCTTTTTTCTTAGAAAGCATACTATATATACAGCTCAGCTCACCGAATTTAAGAGATTTTTTTCTCCTTCTTTTCGGGCAAGGGCGTCCGACCTTGACCCAAGTCTCTTTTTGATAAATACCGTATCCGCCTCCCACTGCGACGGGATAAAGCCAGCGAGTGGTCGGGAGCCAATCATTTTCTTCCCAGATAAAAGGATCTTCTCTTCCGTAGGGAAAAATTTTTCTGGCCTCTTTTTCTAAAGAGCGCTCGATCATCTCGGGCTTTCTGCTGATCGTATCATAGCGATAAAGAACAAAGCTTATCGGCTCTCCTCCTTTTTTCTTGGATAATTTTATCAAAGCCGCAAATTGGCTTCCCTCTTCGCCATCATATGCCACGTAATCAATCTTCTTCGCATAAAGCGCCATTTTTCACCTCCTGGATTTATATAAAAACACCTTATGTTTTTTTACAAAAATGCTATCCGGCTTTAAAAAATTTCAATGAGCTTCGGTAAATAAATCTAACACAATATTTCCGATTTATCAATAACTTTTAAAACAACAAGCCATGGGTACATAATTCCACGACCGCGGAATTATGTACCCTTTTGGAATGATCCGGAATAAAGGATATTTAAAAGCCGTGGGCAACTTGTGCCTACGGCTTATTTTTTCTGCGGGTTTCCGCACTTATCTTGTTTTTGTTATTTCTCCTCTGAGAAGCCGTCCTCTTTGGACTTTTTCGATGGCCTTTTTGATTGCCAGCTCCGGATTTTTAATATCGACATTGACTGCGACTTTTTCTCCGAAGTTGTTAAAGACCACGACTCTCTTCCTACCCCAATCCTTTTTTGTCATACTCTACCCTTTTTCTAAAAAAATTTTTGTAAAAAAGAACCGCCTTTCCAGAAAAAGATATTTCCCAAACATTTCCGATTTTACGCTTTCTCAAAAATTTGTAAATACCCCTGTGGATAATTTTTTGAAAAAGCGGAATTTTTCAAATGTCATCCTGAGCGTAGCGAAGGATCTCATTGATAGATAGAGATTCCCTGTCTGCCGACAGGCAGGTTTTTCCCTGTTTTCTTTGCCACCAAAGAAAATGGGCGAGAATCTGCCAGAGATTGCCACGGTCGCTACACTCCCTCGCAATGACAAATGACAAGATCTTTCATCCACTTTCTTTACTCGCCTCGCTGGAGATTTTCAAAGCAGGCTGTCAAAGGAATTGGAATATAAATTATTCAATACATAAAAACCGGCTAAGGCCGGTAATTTTTGGGTTGATTAAGAATACGTTCGGGACGTAAGTACGGACGTACTTACGTCCGTACTTACGTCCCGAAAAAAACTACAAAAAAGTTTTTCATCTATCTATTTTTATCTCCCCGTTATCGCTAATCTCCTTGAGAAATCCCACTACTACCAATCTCTTAGCCGCAGTTCCCGG
>JAQVJM010000036.1 GCA_028695135.1 Candidatus Moraniibacteriota bacterium
CAACAGATCTTAACATCTCGACATTCTTTAGAACATTGAACTTTGAACCTTGATCCTTGAATATTGAATCTTAAATATTGAATCCTCTGCATCTCCACGACTTTTTATCCCCGAAGCCCCTAAGGGTCCTCAGCCCTCAACCTCAATCTTAACCTCAATCTTAATCTTAGAATTGCTCTTGTGATCGGCGTTACCGATCTCTAAATTTCCATAAGACAGGAAAAGGCTAAAATGCAGCGACACCGCGACACCATTATCGGAAAATCGTATAAATACCTCAACACTGCTGTGCTGATCACGCTGGTGCGTTTCGGAGGAAAAACGCACCTGGTATTTGAGGAACGCAGCGCGGATATTGTTCAGGGATCTGAGATCTGCTTCCCCGGAGGACGTTTCGATAAGGTTAAGGACCGAACGCTGAAAGACACGGCGATCCGTGAGAGCTGCGAAGAACTCGGGATATCCCGAAAACAGATCAGCATACGCGGAAAACTCGGCACGCTGATCGCTCCGGTCGGCATTATGGTCGAAGCCTATATCGGCAGCATGAAAATCCGCAGCATTGACGAACTGAACATTAATCCCGCCGAAGTGGAAAAAGCCTTCACCGTACCGCTATCCTGGTTCAGGGAGCATCCGCCCAAAGAACACCAACTCAACGTTGAAGTCCATCCGTTCCGCTACAACGATAACATGGAAAAAGAACATCTGTTACCGGTGCGTGATTATGCGCTCCCGGAACGTTATGAGCAGCCATGGAGCGGCAGAAAACATCCCGTTTTTGTCTACACCGGCGAGCATGGCGTGATATGGGGCATTACAGCGGAATTGGTCCGGGAATTTTTAGCATCCAAATATGCTTTAAAAAAAGTAAAACGTAACGTTTTTTAATGAAATGCATTAAAATTATATTATTTTATTATACTTAAATTAAACGGAAGGCGGAAAAAAATGATCATTTCAACAACAGAAAAGATCCCAAACCAAGAAATAACAGAGATCCTGGGAGTTGCGCGCGGCAGTACCGTTCGGGCAAGGAACCTGGGGCGGGATATTTTTGCCGGACTGAAAAACATTGTGGGCGGGGAGATCTCGGAATACACGCAGCTGCAGGCGGAATCCCGCGAACAGGCCTTGCAGCGAATGATCGAAGATGCCAAAAAACTCGGGGCGGATGCCGTAGTGAATGTCCGACTCGCAACATCGATGCTCATGCAGGGAGCTGCCGAGATCCTGGCTTACGGAACGGCAGTAAAACTATCCAAAAATGAATAATTTAACGAAGATCGTGTTCAGTTTTTACGGCTTGCTGTTTATTGTTGCCTTGATCCTGTTGGTTTATTTTATTGTAAAACGTATCAAGGCCAAAAAGACAGAAAATTTCGAGAAGCGGGACAATTAGGCAGAAGCCGGAAGCCGGAATTCAGTAGTCAGTAGACAGTAGGCGGAAGACGGAAGTAAAGAAGATAAGAAGCTGAGAAGTTTAGTCAGCGGAATGACCTTACTTCTCAGAGACCGGCAGCGGAAAAAACAGCCGTTTGATCATATTTAATCAGAACAATCAGAGCCGCAAAAGACAGGATCTCTTGTCCGGAACCCGGTAGGAACAATATTGTATTTGTATTTTTAATTATTATACATTACATTTGCTTAATTGATAAATATTCTTAGGAGGTCTCCATGAAAAAGCTCATCATAATAGCGACGATGCTTCTGTTTGTATCCGCTATGCTCTTTGCCGGGGGAACAGACAGCACAAAAGCAGCCATTGCTAAAGATGCCAAATGCCTGCAGTTCCGCATCGGAAGTAATTTTTCCTTGTCCGGATTTCAGGGCTCTTCAATATCTTACAAGAAGCATACATCCGAAAACCGCGCCTACCGGGCCGGCATTACGGTATCCGGAGGAATGTTAAAGGATTTTCAGGCATACGACACTTCTTTCGGTACGGATTCACTTCACAGAGATTACAATGTAAATAACAATGATTTTTCTGTTGCAGTCAACTGGCAGCGTTTAAAATATTCCAGGTCGGGCAATACATATTTTTATTACGGTTACGGGCCGAATATCGCTTATGTGCTTGACTATCAGGAATATCTCCGTGAAGAGTGCAGGACAACGGAGCCGGAAATCATTGAAATTCAGGAAAAAAGAATTTCGCACGGAATAAGTGCCGGAGCGACCTTACTGGCCGGTGTAGAATACTTTATCACAGCATCCATCAGCATTCACGCCGAATACAGCCAGGGAATATCATACAAATACCAATGGTATAAAATTTTTGGAGATTATAACGAAGAACAGATAAGGAACGAAATCAGAAAATCCAACACGGTTTCACTGAATGCCGGCGGTGTCAGGTTTGGATGTTCCTTTTATTTTTAGACCTGTTTATACTAAAATAGCCCCCTGAAATTATCATTAGACCAGGAATATCGTTGAATAGGATTATGCCGGCAGCACATCGGACCGTGAAGCGGATGAGTTGATCGGATTTGTGAAGAAATTGTATGCTGAAGTATCGGAATGGGTTGTTAAAGATCAGCCCGGGAAGGTATAGTCGTTTTTGCCTTTCCGGTTTTCCATGCGATAAATGAGAACCAGCCGAACACCACGATGGCGAAAAGCCGTTGTGTAATGCCCCGGTACTGAACCGGATCAAGCCCGGCAACCATGGACCAGAGGTAGAGGAACATCAAAAGCCCGGCCGACAGGGAGATCGCATGAACGGCTCTTTCGCTGAACATGCCTTTTTGCTCGTAAAGAAAGACAAAGGGGATCAGCATTACGCACATCCCGATGCCGTAAAGTCCGTGTAGCGGCGAACCGATCTTAAAGATCGCTCCGAATAAAAATGTAATGCCGAAGATGACCGTCAGGATCGCTGTCAGCAAAAAACGACGTTGATAATTTAAAACAAACCCCAGCCCCAACAGGATCAGCGAAATGCCCGTTATCGCTGCGCCGATATTGAAGATCGTTGCAGCTGCCGGAACAGCATTTAATGCCAGTTCACTGGCGTGCTGCCCCCAGTGGCTGTAGTCCCTCGCAAAAAAACCGGCAATGATCACCGCAACAAAATAGATCAGCGGCAAAAAGATCCCTTGCTTTATCAGAATGCGTTTCATAAAGAATTCTCTCAGG
>JAQVJM010000023.1 GCA_028695135.1 Candidatus Moraniibacteriota bacterium
AAAGCTTTAGCGGTGGAGCACGGAGCGCAGTTTCTTTCATCCACTTTCTTTGCTGTCAAAGAAAATGGAGAAAATAATCCGATCTTACCACCGAGGTTGTCAGGATGCGGTTTCTTTTTGTCTATTTTCTTTAGCGGCAAAGAAAATAGACTGGATCTATCAGAGATTGCCGCGTCGCTCGCCTAGGCGAGCGGATCTCTCGCAAAGACATAAAAAACGCCCCCCTCTCCTTAGATAAGGAGAGGGCTGGCCTGCCCGCAAAGCCTTGCTTGCATGGCAGGCGGGGGTGAGGTTTGAAAAATTATTCACACATCAAAAAACAGGCCAAAAGCCTGCTTTTAAATTGAAATTGAAATTTAGATTTTTAAATCACCCTTTTAAACTTTTAACTTTGCATTTTGAACTTTGAACTTTGAACTTAATAGATGTATCCCTTTATCACCCTATTGTTCGTAGCGATGGTCCTGGAACTGGTCTTTCCCCAGCCTTTGTAATTCATCTCGGAAATAGTGACCGTTCCGTCTCCGACTTTTTCCACTATTCCTACGTGGCCCCACCACGATTCTGAAGTGACTATGATCGCTCCCTTTTGCGGAGTTTTTCCCGTCTTATAGCCTCTGGCCTTGGCGTTATAGAGCCAAGTCCCGGCATTTCCGCCCCATGGAACATAGCGCTTCTGCGCCACATACCATGTGCAGTATCCGTATGGGAAGCTGTGTCCGGTTCCCGCTTTTCCTTCCAATTTCTTGAATCCGGAAACTTCGGGAGTCCCTCCCTCCGGAGTGGCATAGTCCCTTCTGGCGATCAAAGATTCGCTTTCTCGAGGCCGCGGAACTTCCTTGACTCCTCCAGGAATGACTATCTCCTGGCCTTCTTTTATCTCTCCGTTGGCGGGAAGCTCATTAAAACTGATTATCTTTTCTTTCTCCGCTTCGTATTTTTCAGCGATTTTATCTATAGTATCCCCCGAAGCGACAACATGAGTAAGTCCGGCAACCGGAAGAATGAATATTCTGTCTCCCGGCATTATTGAGTCGACATCGTCGATGTCGTTGGCCCAAAGAATCGTATTGGTCGTAATGTCGTGCGCTTGAGCAATCAAGCTCACTGTATCCCCGCTTTTGACTTCGTAAACGGTAACCCCCTGGCCCTCCTGAGGATCTTTCAAAACAGGACTCGAAGGAGCCGCCACTATTTTTCCTTGGGCTTCGCTGATAATTTCGTTTTTTTCCTCCTCTTTGGCCTGAGGATCTACCGCTCGGCTAGCCACAAAAGACGGAACTAACGACTCTTTTTTCTCTTTTTCCGCCTCAGCAGCCATATCTCTCCTTATTTTAATCTCGCTTTCCGCTTCTTTCCATTGACCGGCTAGAAGGCTTCCTGATTTTCCTTCGGCAGCCAAGTTTGTCGCCGTCACCAAAACAGCGCTGGAAACAACTACCGCCAAAGCGGAATATTTCCTGAATAAATGAAGCAACTTAACCGTCCTATGCCTTTTGACAAAATCGGCAATTTCTCTCTGGATTTGATATGTTTTTGTTTGAAGACATTTGTAATTCTTGCAAACCTTATTTATAAAGCTTTTTTTATCATTTTCACCGCTAATAGAGCAAAAATCCTTCTTTTAGCTCCTTTTTTTAGGACTTTTTTGAAATTTAAAAAGCCCATCAAATCGGAGCTCTAATTTTTATGCTTGAAAATAAGTATAGC
This sequence comes from Candidatus Moraniibacteriota bacterium, assembly GCA_028695135.1. Taxonomy (GTDB): domain Bacteria; phylum Patescibacteriota; class Minisyncoccia; order Moranbacterales; family UBA9337; genus STE-63. The sequence continues at coordinate 1,711 of JAQVJM010000023.1, forward strand.
CCAAGGATTATTTTTGTCAACACAATTATACACAATCCAAATTCAAAAGAACAATAAAAAAATAAACAAAAAAGGTTGTTTTTTGTTCATATCCATCGTTATCTTATTTATTTTTTCATCTATTTATAAGAGTATCTAAATTGTTCACGTGCGACAAAACTGACACTCTTATTTTTTACGATAATTACCAACATTTATCATTTTGCTTGTTCGTTGTTTCATTGTTTTTATGCTAAAATGAAATTATGGCTGAAAAAAATCTATCATTACTCTTAAGAGATTTTCTCGAATATATCGAAATAGATCTCGGGAGATCCCAAAAGACCATCGAAAATTACGAGCACTATCTCCGGCGCTTTTTGGATTTTTCCAAAGCCGTTTATCCCCGCGATATCAACCTGCCGACAGTCAAAAAATACCGTCTATTTTTAAACCGCTTCCAGAATGAAAACGGGGAGGAATTAAAAAAAGTGACCCAGAATTATCACGTTATTGCTCTGAGAAATTTCCTCAAATATATGTCCAAGCAGGACATCGAGACTTTGTCGGCGGAAAAAATAGAAGTGGGAAGGAACCCCCAGAAGGAAGTGGAGTTTCTGGAACCAGAAGAAGTTGAGAGGATGCTAAAAGGATCTTCCGGATCCGATCTAAAAAACCTTCGCGACCGATCTATACTGGAACTCCTTTTTTCCGCCGGACTTCGCGTTTCCGAACTTTCTTCTCTTAACCGTGATCACATCAATCTGAAAACCCAGGAATTCAGCGTAAGGGGAAAAGGAGGGAAGATAAGGATCGTATTCGTATCCGACACCGCCAAAGAAGCTCTGAAAAAATATCTGGACAAGAGAATAGACATCGATCCGGCCTTATTCATAAGGACCAGAAAAAATGGCGAATTGAAAGAAGATGACCTCCGCCTGACTCCCCGCTCCATCCAAAGAATAGTAAAAAGATGCGCCAAAAAAGCCGGGATAGTTAAAGATGTCCATCCCCATACGCTACGTCACAGCTTCGCCACCGATCTTTTGGCCAATGGCGCTGATATCCGATCGGTCCAAGCCATGCTTGGTCACTCATCCATCACTACCACCCAGATTTACACCCACGTTACCAACAAACAGCTCAAGGATATCCATAAAAAATTCCATAGGAAGAGATAATTTTTGTTCTTTTTATAAATATTCTTCTTTATAGATAAAAATGCTATAGTGATATAATGGTAGATTTATTGGAAAAATTAAATGAAAATCAAAAACAGGCCGTGACAATAACAGACGGTCCTGTTTTGGTCATTGCCGGCGCCGGATCAGGAAAAACCCGGACTCTCACCCATCGCGTAGCCTACCTGATAAAAGAAAAAGGCATAGATCCTTCAAATATCCTGGCGGTCACCTTTACCAATAAGGCTGCAGGTGAGATGAAAAGCAGAATCATAGATTTGTTGCAAGAGACAAAGGACAAGAGACAAGGAAAATATCTTGTCGCTGGCCATATGTCACCTGTCACGTTGCCTGCTGTCGGAACGTTCCACAGCATCTGCGTCAAAATCTTGAGGAAAGAAATAGAAAGATTGGGATATAAAAAATCTTTCAACATATTCGACGATCAGGATCAGCTGGCTTTGATAAAAAAAGTGTTCAAAGAGCTTGAAATAAATAAAGATCAGTTCAATCCCGCGGGAATCCTGGGTTCAATCTCCAAAGCCAAAAACGATCTTCTGGACGAAGAAAAATTCGAGCTGGGCGCCAATGGTTATTACGAGGAGACCGTCGCCAGAGTCTATAAGAATTATCAAAAAAAACTTAAAGAGAATAACGCTTTGGATTTCGACGATCTTATCCGTTTGACCGTAAAAATTTTTCAAGCTTTTCCCGAAGTTCTAGAAAAATATCAGAATATCTTCAGATACATAATGGTCGATGAATACCAAGACACGAATCGCGCCCAATACATGCTTGTAAAGCTTCTTTCTAAAAAACACAAGAACATATGGGTGTGCGGAGATGATTGGCAAGGAGTATATTCATGGAGAGGCGCCAACATCAAAAATATCTTGAGTTTCGAAAAAGATTTTCCCGAAGCCAAAGTGGTTAAATTGGAACAGAATTATCGCTCCACCCAGATAATTCTTGACGCCGCCAATGAAGTCATTTCCAAAAATATCAATCAGAAGGAAAAAAAGATTTGGACGGAGAAGAAAGAAGGCCATCTGATAACTTCCTTCGAAGCCGAAGACGAAAAAGAGGAAGCTGAGTTTATCGCCAATGAGATAAAGAGGTTGAAAAAGGATTCCGAAACGGATAAATTGGATCAAAAAGACTACAAAGATTTTGCCGTCCTTTACCGGACCAACGCCCAGTCGCGAATAATCGAGGAAACTTTTTTAAAACGCTCTATCCCTTACCGGATAATCGGCGGAATAAAGTTCTATCAACGCAAGGAAATAAAGGACATAATCGCTTATATAAGGGTCATCCAGGATGGAAACGACTTCGTATCGCTGGAGCGGGCGATAAATGAACCGCGACGCGGATTAGGAAACATCACGTTATCCAAATGGACAGCTTCGGCTCGGAAAGAAAATTTGGATTTTATAAATGCCGGTCTGAAATTAAAAAATAAATCGGGCATAAACCCGGTAAAATTGGAAGCTATTTCGAAATTCTGCGAATTTATCATTCGAATGAGAGACGAAGGTTTAAAAATAAATCTTTCGCAGTTAATACTGAAAGTCTTTGAAGAATCCGGTTATGAAAAACTGTTAGACAGCCTGGGAGAGGAAGGGGAAATAAGAAAAGAAAATATAAAAGAGCTCCTCAGCGTCGCCAAAAAATACAAAAATGATTATGCCCTAGAAGCGATTCCTGTTTTTTTGGAAGAAGTCGCGCTGGCTTCCGATACTGACAAGATAGATCAAGAGCAGAATTCAGTCCACCTGATGACACTTCACAGCGCCAAGGGACTTGAATTCCCAATAATTTTTATCGTCGGACTGGAAGAAGGGATTCTTCCTCATTCGCGAAGCATGCTTTCGGCGGACGAGATGGAAGAAGAAAGAAGGCTGATGTATGTGGGCATCACCCGCGCCAAAGAAAAAGTTTATCTCCTTTTTACCGGGATGCGCACGATTTTCGGATCCACACAATCCAACCCTCCTTCCCGATTTTTGGATGATATTCCTTCCTGCTTGATAGAGGAAACTGTCAAATTTGAATTTGATTATTCTTATAAAGAAGAAAAAATTTCATATGAGGAAGAATCCATAATTGACAAGGATCGCAACAGATCTTTCAGGGACGGAGACCGCGTAAAACATTCCCAATTCGGCGAAGGTATGGTAATATCCAATGACGGAGACACCATAACCGTCGCTTTCCGAAATACCGGAATAAAAAAATTATCTTCCGACCATGCACCCCTAGATAAGATATAGAAAACGGCAATATAGTAAGGTAGCAAAGTATTTTTGTGCGATAGTAAGTGGCTATCAGATAAAAAAATTATATACTCTCATAAATGCAATTCGCATGATTCGTACATTCGTAATTAATTCGTAATTCGTAAAAATGAAAAAACATTCAAAAGTAGGCTCTCGCAAGGGCTTGCCGACATATAGGACGCCTTCGCAATTCAAATCAAAAGTTCTGAGTATTGTAAAAAAAATTCCCAAAGGAGAAATTTTGACCTACAAAGATGTGGCCAAAAAAGCCGGAAGGTCCGAGGCTTACCGCGCCGTCGGAAATATTCTTAATAAAAATTACGATAAAAAAGTACCCTGTCATCGAGTAATCCGTTCCGATGGAAAGATTGGTGGATATAATAAGGGAGTAAAAGCAAAAAAAAATCTACTCAAAAAAGAAGGATTTATAAAATAATTTTTAAATAACAAAAAAATATGGAAAAAACCATAAAAAACCTCACTAAAGCATTTATCGGAGAATCTCAAGCCAGAAACAGATATTCGATTTATGCTGAAATCGCCCAAAAGGAAGGCCTTGAACAAATTTCCTCAATCTTTCTGGAAACCGCCGATCAGGAAAAAGAGCATGCCCGATGGCTCTTCAAATTTATAAATGAGTTGAAAGAAAAGAGCGGAGAGGCTGAAAAATATGAAGAGATCACTGTCGAAGCCGGAGCCCCGACTGATCTTGGAACGACTCGCGAAAATCTGAAAGCCGCCATCGCTGGGGAAAGCTACGAATTTGAAAGCATGTATCCGGAATTTTCCAAAACCGCCGGAGAAGAAGGCCTTAATGAGATCTCAGCCAGGCTGATGCTTATAGGAAAAGCCGAATCGCACCATAAGGAAAGATATGAAAAGATTCTTGAAGCGCTGGAAAAAAACTCCGTATTTAAAAAAGAAGAAAAAAATGAATGGGTCTGCCGACAATGCGGATATGTCCACACAGGAAGCGAGGCGCCTCAAAAATGCCCCGCCTGTGAGAAACCTCAGGCTTTTTTCCAGTTAAGATGCGAAGTTTATTGATCCTATACAAAAACATTCTATTCTACGACGAAAACGCCGGATAATAACGGCGTTTTTTCTATGATAAAAATAAAAAATATGCTAGTTTATAGCCATAGATAAAATTTATGAAAAAGATAAATTTTCAAAAAATAAAAAATTCCATATTTTATTTGTTTATATTTTGTCTGCCCTGGCAAACGATTTTTTTATTAAGAGAAACTTTCATTGAAAATGAAAAATTTCAATACGCCTCCTTCGGAATTTATTCTTTTGAAATTATCTTGCTTTTGTGGATCATTCTTAATCTTTTCAGATTCGATCTGGATAAATTTAAAAGATATTTCTCTAAAAAAAACATATTGGCCGGAATTATTTTTTTATTCTTACTATGGTCTTTTTTATCCACCCTTTGGTCGGACGATAAATATTTATCATTTTATTTTTCTCTAAAGCTGTTTTTGGGCGCGATGATGTTTTATCTCATCCAAAATCATAGTTTTAACATAAAAAAAATAGCCGGGATTTTTCTTTTATCTTCTTTTTTGCAGTCTATCCTAGGAATCGGCCAATTTATCTTTCAATCTTCTTTTTCCAGTAAAATTTTAGGTTTTTCCGCCCATCCAGCATGGCAAGGCGGAACATCTGTCCTACAAAACGACTTGGGGAGATGGCTCCGCGCTTATGGAGGGATGCCTCATCCAAATATTTTGGGAGGATTTTTGGCGATTTCCTTAATTTTGGGAATTTTTTTATATTGGAAGATGGAAAACGAAAAAAAAATATCAAGGATTCTTGTTTTAATCGCTTTGGCTTTAAATTTTACCGCCCTTTTGGCCACTTTTTCCAGAAGCGCTCTTCTGGGGTTTTTGTTGGGATTTTTATCGATAATTGCCTATTCTGTCTTGAAAAAACAAAAAATTTTTTTCCGAAAAATGTTTTCGATTTTTTCGGTTTTTGGAGCGATTTTTATCATATTTTTCGCAAGCTATTCAGAAATTATTTTTTCCCGGCTTTCCGACAAAAGCCGTCTGGAAAATAAATCCCTGAATGAAAGGGTCGAGCAGATCAGCGAGGCTAGAAGCATAATAAAAAGAAATTTCCTACTCGGAGTCGGAGCAGGAAATTATACCGTAAATCTATACCATAATGATTTAAAAAATACGCCCGTTTGGAAACACCAGCCCGTCCACAACACTTTTTTACTCATTTTTTCCGAGCTGGGAATAGTGGGAATTTTCATATTCATGGCAATATTGTTCCTTTCTTTCCGAAGCATAGGAGAGGTTTTTAATAAAAATAAAACGGACAGGATTTTTTTCCTATCCATCTTTGCGATTATATCCATTTCCTTCCTCTTTGATCATTGGCTTTGGACATCTTCTTCCGGATTGCTTCTTTTCTGGCTTCTTTTAGGCCTTTACAAAGAATGAATGGAAATTTTTAGCACACTCCGTCCATTGTCGCACGCCGCTCGCCTAGGCGAGCTTTGGCCGACCGCGTGCCGCCTAAAGCTTTAGCGGTGGAGCACGGAGCGCGGACGAGGCTTAGAAAAATGACATTTTAAAAATGTCATCCTGAGCGAATCCGCCTTAGGCGGAGAAGTCGAAGGATCTCTTTTCGAGATTCTTCACTCCGTTCAGAATGACATGCGATCTAAATAAAAAATTTAAATAAAAAAATTATTATTCAATTAAAAATGAAATTTTCTTAAAAACCTCACCAAATTTTTCTTATTTCTCCCGAACCACTTCTCAAAATAATAATCCTGGGATTCATAATATTCCTTTTTTTGGTTATTCCTATTTGCACTGCTTGCTCCTCCTATATGCCTTACTTTAAAATAAGGAAAATAAATCACTTTTTTTCCCCTTTCCCTCGCTCTTTTACATAAGTCGATATCTTCGAAATACAAGAAGAAATTTTCGTCAAAACCTCCCAGCTCGGTAAACAAATCTTTCTTTATAAACATCGCCGCTCCTGTTGCCCAATCCGCTTCCGTCTCTTCATCACTTTCCCATATTTTCCTGCTTCGCGGAAATCCCAAATTGCTTCTCAAAACTTCTACCAGATCCATTTCCTTCCCGGCGCTCCATTTCTGGGTATCGCCATTTTTTTCAATCACTTTCGGTCCGATTATCCCCGCCTCCTTGTTATTTTTAAAACTTTCCAATATTTCTCCCAGGTTTCCTGACAAAATCTGCGCGTCAGGATTCAAAAAACAGCTAATTTCTCCCTCCGCCTTATCGGCTCCTCTATTGCAAGAGGCGCCAAAGCCCATATTTTTATTTATCTCCAAAATTTTTATATTTTTAATGTTTTCACTTTCAATTTCAAGATTTTTTTCATCATTATTAACAATAATAATTTCGAAATCGAAATTTTTCGCTTTTTTTCCGATCGAATCCGCGCATTTTTCCAAAAAATTACGGCTTTTGTAATTCACTATTATAAAGGAAATCTCTTTCATGCTCTTTTTTCTTTTTTAAAATCTTCAAAAGCTCTTTTGACGTCTACCGCGTATTTTTCTTTGTTTTTCATTTTTTTCTTATTCTTGATCTTGCGGAGAAGCGTGTAAAAAACAACCCACGGGCGCCAGAACCAAGGCGTGTTCTTCTTAAAAAATATGAGTCCCGAATAAACCAGCCAGTAGATCTTATTGGGATTTTCGGAACTTTTTTCAAGATGATAAGCTTTAGCCTCGGAAACTATCTTCAATCCGAATCCGGCTTTTTTGGCCCGATAAGAAAAATCGGCGTCTTCATAATAAAGGAAATAATCTTCGTCCAAAAGCCCTATTTTTTTGAAAACATCTTTTTTGATCAGCATAGCACAACCGGTAACATAATCCGTAGTACGCGATATGTGCCAAGAAAAAATAGAATTTTTTATCGCCCTTTTCTCTTGTCGCTTATTGCTTATCACATGAACCGTCCGCATCCTCATCCAATCGATCTTTCCTCCTCCAAACCAAATCTGATCTGTCTTTCCTTTGTAGATTATCGGACTGAAAATCCCTCCTCGTGCATCCTTTTCCGCCGATTCGATCATCTTTTTCAAGGAGTCTTTTCCTATCACGGCGTCGTTATTAAGAAGAAAGACATAATCGGCCATTTTTTCAAGCGCCCATCGGATCGCCACATTGTTTCCGGCCGCAAATCCCTTGTTTCTGTTGTTTTTTATAAAATGAAACTTGTCAAAAAGCTTTTTCGCTTTTTCAAAAGACAAATCCGTCGAATCATTATCGACGACAACGACTTCCTTGGTGGGATAATCGGAATGCAAAACGCTGTTCAGGCAATCCGGCAGAACATCTTTTCCATTATGATTCAAGATGATGATAAATACCTTGGGATATCTCATTTTATTAAAAATCCTAAGAAGAAGCGGTTACGATGCTTTTGATTTCCTTGGCGGTTATGGCATTGGTTGCCCATAAGGAAAAGAAATAAAGCAGAGCGCTAGCAATCGCCAATAAGAAAAAATTGAGATCCCTGAAAAAAAATAAGAAAAGCGACATCAAGATTCCGGAAAAAGCTATCTTTCCCCAGCTTCCGAAATGAGGAGAATATTTCACGTGCCTGAAAGTTATATAACCGGTCAGGACGACTACCAAAAATTCAGTCAGCACGGAAACGATAGCCGCGCCGTTATATGAATATTTCGGTATCAAAATCATGTTCAAGACTATGTTGAAGGCGGCGCAAAAAGCCAAAATCTTCATCAATTTATTTTGCAAATTGGCGGAAAGAAGGATCGTATTGAAAAAATGCCCGAAAAATATGAAAGCCAGGGCAACTATGAGCAAACGCAAAACATTGGCGGAGATCACAAAATCGCTTCCCCCTATTATACTTATTATTTCTTCGGAAAGAAACATTGTTCCCGCAACCAAAGGAACAACCAAGAGGAAAAATATTTTGGCTATCTTGTCGGCTATTTTTTTGAAGCTTTTTTTGTCGGTAAATATGTGCAGAGAGAAAAGCGGGAGCACCAGGCCTATGATCATCGCCGGAAAAAAAGTTATGTTTTCGATTATTTTGTAAGCCATATTGTAAATTCCTACCGCTTCGCTTCCCTTCAATATGGAAAGGATGATCGTATCCATCTTGAAATAAAGAAAGGTGATAAAGGCCGATATTCCCATCGGAAAGGACATCTTTAAGAATTTCTTCCAATAATTCAAATCGAAATTTAGAGAGAATCTTACATATTTTCGGCTCAAGATAAAAATAATCGCGAATGAAAAAACCATATATGCCAAAAGGGATAGGATTATGGCATCGAATCCCCAGTCATATTTAACGGCCAGAAAAATTATGAAAACTTGCAAGACTTTTCCTAAAAGTTCAGTAGCGGCAACCTTGTCCATTCTCAGATTTTTTTGGAAGATGCCGTTAAGAACCATATAGGAAGAAGAAGCGACGAAAGCCAGCGCGGCTATAATTATCCCCATCTTGACCTCAATAGAATAAGGAAGAAAAAGACAAAGAACGGGAGCAATTATGACGACGCTCGCCGAGGAAATCAGCCTAAGCGTAAAGACGTTTCCTATTATTTTTTCTTCATCGGCGTCTTTTCTGGAAATTTCCCTGGTAGCCACGGAATAAAGCCCCAAATCGAGGATGGCTCCGAAAAAAGAAAAAAACGCAAGCACAGTTGCGTAGTCTCCGAACCCGTCCCGGCCGAGATATCTCGTTATGAAGCCTATGCTCACGAGAGCCAAAATTGTAGACAATACCTTGGCAACAGAATTAAAAAAAACATTGTAAGCTATTCTTTTGGCAATCATTTTTTTATATTAAAGCTTTTAGCCTCAAATTACCTCAAAGGCTTTATGACTATCTTCCTTTCTTCTCCTTCTCCTATGCTTTCCGTCGATATGTTTTCATTTTCAGAAAGTTCCATATGGACTAGCCTTCTTTCATAAGCCGACATCGGCCTTAGGGCGACAACTTTTCCCTCTTCTATCGCCTTCTTTGCCATATCATTAGCCAGATGGACTATGGACTCATTCTTTTCTTTCTTGTAAGAATTGACATCCAGGATGAATTTCATCCTTTCTTCAGTCTTTTTCCTGACGATCAGCCTGACTAGATGCTGGAGCGCCTGCAAGTTATCCCCATTCTGCCCGATAAGAAAATTCGATCCGCTTTCTGTTTTTATATTGCAGACAATGCTGGTTCCATCTTCACCGCTGACTTCATCCGCCGAGACTTCGCACTCGAAGCCCATCGATTTTGTCATATCCTTTGTGGATGATTCAATAATTTTTTTAACTTTTTTATCCATATATTTATAAAACTAAAGAATTTATCAAAAATTATTTTTGTGCTTTCCCTTCCTCGCTTTTCTTAAATATATATATCTGCTGAAAAACCGCAAACAGCGTCGAAAACAGCCAATAAATGGAAAGCCCCGCCGCAAACTTTATTCCGATAAAAAGAGTCAGGAGCGGACCCAGGACCAGCATCTGCTTGTTCATCATCTGGGCGAAATCAGGCGCTTCTTTCTCATCTTTGCCGTTCTTGTCTTTCTTTTTTTCATCTTCCTTGTTCTTGGAGCTCTTTGCCATTATGAGCTTGGTCTGCCAGAATTGAGCCGCCGCCGCCATTATGGCTATAGGGATACTCGGTTTCAAGAGATCCACGATTCCCAGAAAGGTCTTGTTTATCTCTCCGGGGTTGCTGACGAACGAATAAAGATCCTTGCCGTCGATAACCAGTCCCGCGTTAGAAATGTTTATTATGACCCTGTATATGGCTATCAAAAAAACTATCTGAATTATGAGCGGCAGGCATCCGGAAAAAGGATTGACCTTGTTTTCCTTGTAAAAATTCATTATCTCCTTGGTTTGTTTTTCTTTGTCGTCTTTGTATTTTTTCTGGATCTTTTTTAGTTCCGGCTGGATTTCCTGCATCTTCTTCTGGGACTCGATCTGTTTCTTGGAAAGAGGGATCATCACCGACTTTATAATCAGCGTAACCGCGATAATGGCGATTCCAAAATCTCCCCCGGGCAGAAAGTCGTAGAGGAAAATCAGCATATTATAAAGTGGTTGATACACTAACGCGTTAAAAATTTCTCCCATAAAGATCTATCTTAAGAAATTAAACAGAAAGTTTTTTTCTTCCTTTTTTTCTTCTTCTCTTTATAACTTCTCTCCCCTTCTTAGTGCTCATCCTTTTGAGAAATCCGTGCACCTTTTTTCGCTTTCTTTTTTTGGGCTGATAGGTTCTTTTTGTGCTCATCTTTTTTAAAATATTAAAATTAAAATTACAAAAATTTTTCAGCGTCAAAAATTTGGCGCCTGCATTTATTCAATGTTCTAAAGTTATCACATCTTTTAGCGTTTGTCGAGGCTTGCTATTTAATAAAAATCGTCCATCCGCGACGACCGAGACTTAGAAAATTAAGTCGAGCGATTTAAAATTTTAGTTAAATGAACCCGCTCGCCTAGGCGAGCGGGGGAATATAAAAAATTTTAAAGAGCAAGGCTTAATTTTGTTATCGAGATTGTCAGGATGGCAGTTTTCTGTAAATTTTTTGCTCGCCTCGCTGGAGCTTATCGAAGCGGGCTGTCAAAAAAGTTAATGGAAAATCATTTCAATTTGTATTTCCTTAAAATATCCTTTACTATAAATCTATAAAACTTATCATCTTACAAAAAATTATGAAAAAGAGAATCTTTTCCGGCATCCAGCCGAGCGGAAACCTGCACATAGGAAACTATCTGGGCGCGATCAAAAACTGGGTCAAGCTCCAAGATGAGTATGAGTCAATTTTTTGCATTGTTGATCTCCATGCCATAACCGTTCCCCAAAAGCCGGAGGAATTAAAAAAAAGAACCCTTGAAATAGCTAAAACTTACCTCGCCTCCGGAATCGATCCAAAGAAATCCGCTATCTTCATCCAGTCTCATATAAAAGAACACACGGAATTGGCCTGGATCTTAAACACGATAACAAAGATTCCGGAACTCAATAAAATGACCCAATTCAAAGACAAGTCCGCAAAAGAAGGC
>JAQVJM010000024.1 GCA_028695135.1 Candidatus Moraniibacteriota bacterium
GAGTAAGAAAAACAAAAAACAGCGGAGAAAAATTCGCTGTTTTTTGTTCAATTTTTTATGCTCTCGAGTCGCCATGTTGCCTCAACTACATGGGTTCGCTCGATAAAAAATTGTCGATGCGGAGAGGGTGGGATTCGAACCCACGGACCCAATTAAGAGTCAACACATTAGCAGTGTGCTGCTTTCGGCCACTCAGCCACCTCTCCTTTTTATCAAATTTTCCGCACTACAAAAACAAGAATAGCAGAGAAAAATTCTAAAATCAAGCTGGCAGATTAGAATGGTTATGCTAAAATAGAACCATAAAAATTAATTTATAAATATGAACGCAAAAAACATAATCATAATCATCCTGGTCGCCGTAGTCGCCGTATTGGGGACTTATCTTTATATGACCAAATTTTCCACGAAAGAAATTTCCGAAACGCCTGTTTCCAAAGATGCGCAAGTCTCGAATTTCGAGGAATGCGTGGCGGAGGGAAATCCCGTGATGGAAAGCTATCCGAGACAATGTGCCCATAACGGAGAAATTTTTGTCGAGGAAATCGATGACGCGCCGGTTGCCCCGGAAGAACCGGAAGGAGAAAAACTCATCGGAGGCGACAAAGATGATCACGGCTGTCTTATCGGAGCCGGATACTCATGGTGCGAGGAAAAGCAGAAGTGCCTGAGAGTCTGGGAGGAAGAATGCGCGGACAAAGAAAATGCGATCATTTCGTTCTTGGCGGATAAATACGACAAGGATGAGTCGGAAGTGACGCTAAACATAACGCGGGAGGAGGGGAATTATGTGAGAGGCGGAGTGACTTTCGCTCCGGGAGGGATAGGGGATTCAGGAATGTTTTTGGCGACCAATTACGAAGGGGAATGGCTCGTCGTTTATGACGGAAACGGAAATCCGGATTGCGACAAGCTTAAAAATACATACGAATTTCCCCAGGCTATCCTTGAAGGATTTTGCGATTGAAATTTAGATAAAAATTTAAAAACTTCCGATTGTAGGACGTCCGATGTCCTACGCTAAATGTAGGGTTTCTGCTATTGACAAAACACTTTTTTTGGTGTATAATTAATAGTTATCCTAGTTTTTTTGATTTTTTTCAACGAAAAATTAGAAAAGGAGAGACTATGAAAAAGTGCGGAAGCAGGGCTCTGGGAGCCATGGGGATTGTCTTACTGGTCGGGTTTGCCAATCGCATGGTAAACCCGGAAGTGCCTTTCAATGTAAATTTTTTCATAGGGATTACTCTCGCTTCCGTTGTGGCATACTTCTTAGTATGCCTGCTCATTCGGGAGCAATAGCAACCCATTCCAAGTATATCGGGGGTTGTCTGCAATTATGCAGATAGCCCTTTTTTAATTGGACGAAAAGATGTCGGTTTTGATTTTTGTGCGCTTAAGCTTATCTGTCATTGCGAAGGAGCGAAGCGACTGTGGCAATCTCTGATAGATTCTAGTCTATTTTCTTTGCCGCCAAAGAAAATAGACAAAAAGAAACCGCATCCTGACAACCTCGGCGGTAAGATCAAGCTTCATTCTTTAAAATTTCATATTTCCCCGCCGTGGCGGGTCCATTTTACTGAAATTTTAAATCATTCAGCCTGATTTTATATCGCTTCGGTCGTCGCGGATGAATAATAATAAATTAAATATTGATCAAGTAAATTATGTGAAATATGATAAGGTGACACGCGGTCAAAGAGAAGAGGAGGATGAAATAAAACTTCCCAATATTTTATCGTGACAAAACAGAAATCGCCAACAATGCCGGCGGTTTTGATTTTTCCAATAAAAATTTTTGACTAAATCCTGGATATGGTATATTTTTATAAGCCGGAGTTTTTTGAAAAATTAATATCTAGCATATAAGCATAAAAAAAGGGGGAGGGCGATGAAGAGAAGAAGAGAACTTATGTTGAGCAAGGTTTTGAATATTTTGTTGGTTTTTCTCGTATTGATAATTACTTGGCAATTTGTCAGATATGTAAATCTTGCCAGCTTCATCATAAACGAATATATGGGAGAAGTTGCGGATTTTCAGAAAGAGGCCGAGGATCTGAGGTTAACGGCGGAAGAAGAAGTGGAGATCTATAAGTTTGCAATTTTTGAAAATACCATCCTTACCACTTCTATGATAGTTCTGAACATTTCGCGGACAGATAGATTGATTGAAATGGGCTGTATGGAAAATGACGAGGATATAAGTCCTGCCGAATGGGATAAATTGAAGTCCTTGATGGAAATACTTTTTGTAGTTCTTGAAGAAAACATTTTCATTGAAGCATCGAAAGATGAAGCTTTTTCGATGAGGAAAAAGTTCAAGGAAATGTCGGAAGTTTCCTTCAAAGATATCTCTTTTGAAGAAAGGTTCGATGCTTTGATGGAGGCGGCTTTCATAATAGATTTCTTTGCCGACAATAAAAAATCTCCTTTTCTCAAAGAGAGAAAAGACATCGATATTTCCGGCCGGACTTTTTTTAAAAGCTAATCGGTCTGGATTCTCATAATATTCAAGCCCGTTTCCAAAAAATTGGAAACGGGCTTTTTTAAATTCCCTTGATTTTATGCCGGATATGTTATAGACTTAAAAATCTAAATATTCAAGCAAAAATATGGTTAAAAGAATTTTTGAAAGAATATCCGGCTTTATAAGAAGAAGCATAAAGAGTTATCCGATGACAATCTTTTTTGTTCTTCTGTTTTTACTTTTTGCGGTAATTTTTGCTGGAAACTTGATAAGAAAGCCCGATGAAGCAAGGGAGGAGGAAGTTTCTCAAGCCAAAGAGGTCGAGGTCTTTTCTTTCGGGGAAGTTCCGTATTTGAGCTTATCGGCTAAAGTAGACAAAAAAAACGCAATAACCATCAACGCGACAACAAGCGGAATTGTAAAATATGTAAACGTTTACGAGGGGCAAAAAGCCGTTCCTGGAACCGTCTTGGTATCTTTAGCAGATACTTACGGAGGCGCCAACATTTCCGCAATCGATAGGCAGATTGCCCAAAAAACCAAGGATATCCAGGAAATTACTTATGAAAAAAACAAAGATATCTTGGATTATCAAAGAGACCTAGTGCCCAAGACCGGAAGCGAGGCGAATGAAGTTGGACGAAAAGAAGTTACGATCCAAAAAAGGAACCTCGATCTTACCAAAGAAACGATCGATCTCAGCTTGGAAAAAGCTAGAATTGCGGACGCGCTTCATTATCCGAGCGCGCCGGCTTACGGAACGGTGGACAAGATCCATGTGAAGCCCGGCCAACAGATCCAGGCTGGAACTCCTTTAGTCTCATTCGTTTCCGACAGCCGGAGCGGGACGGCGGAGATACTGATCTCCTTCCAGATAGCCGAAATGGTTTCCATCAAGGACGATTCGTACATCCATATAAACAGGGAAGAGATTCCGGCCCGTCCGATCTATATTTCCAGAGAGTCGACCGATAATCAGCATTATTCCGTATTGTATGCGATTCCCGAAGAATATCTTAATCTTGTTGCCGATAAAAGTTTTTTGCAGATAGATGTTCCGCTGGAGAATGCGGATCCGGAGGGTTCAAATCCGATGGTTCCCATCGATGCCGTCCAGCTTACCCAGGACAAGGCTTATGTTTTTTTATTCGTGGATGGTAGAGCGGAAAGCAGGGAAGTAGAATTGGGAAACGTTTACGGCCAATTTGTGCAGATAACCGAAGGGATTGATTTTAATGATGAAATAATCTTGAATAGAAATGTATTTCAAGGAGACGAGGTTTCCAAGGCGATAGATTAATGCTGGTCGATCTATTGTTGTGAGCGTAGAGTGACAATTTCTGGCAGTCTCAGTCCATTTTCTTTGATCGTTTCACCGGAGTCCGCCGAAGCGGGCCACCAAAGGGAATAGACAAAAACTTGCCTATCGGCAGACATATAAAACGCATTACACTTTATTCCAAACGAGGTGAAGGATCTCTTTCTGTTTATATCAATGAGATCCTCCGCTACGCTCAGGATGGCAAGAAGTGATTGTCTCTGCGAGGAGCCGTAGGCAATGTGGCAACCTCGAGATTATCTATCGGCCTGATATTTTGGGCGGGCGGATCGCGATGAATGATAAGACCAATAACGGATTTAGAAAAAATATGAACGAAAAATTTCAGAAAAATCTTTTTGAAGAAAAAGCCGAGGCAGGAGGAAAAGAATCTTATTTTTCCCGGCTTAAATTCAATCCAAAGGATTTCGGGATTTTTTCTTGGGGATATTTTAATAATGTAAGGATCGTGATTCTTTTTGTGCTTGTTTTGGCGGTGGGAGGAGCTTCCAGCTTTGTAAGCATTCCGAGGAACCTCAGTCCGGAAGTGGAAATTCCGATCGTTTTCATATCGACGATCCTTCCGGGCGCCAGCTCCGAAGATGTTGAGTCCCTAATAACCATTCCCATAGAAGACAAAGTTATGGGAATAGAAAAAATTGATACTTTGTTTTCGACCTCCACGGAAGGGCGTTCAGGAGTTACTGTCCAGTTCCAATCCGGCGCCAATATCAGAGATGCCGAAAACGATGTGCAAAACGCCGTCAGTTCCATAAGTGGACTTCCCGAGAATGCGACTGATCCGATGGTTGCCTCTTTGGACTTGGAAAATCAGCCGATCTGGACTTTTTCTCTCGTATCAAATATTGATGAAGCTTCACTTGACAGATTTTCCCAAGAACTTAAAAAGGAAATAGAAAATTTATCCAAGGTGGACAGAGTCGAAAATAGGGGGATGGAGAATCAGGAAATCCAAATTATGATCAAGCCCGAGGTTTTTAAAAGCGTCGGAGCAAACGCTCTTCTTTTGTCGCAGGCGATTGGAAACGCCGTATCATCTTATCCCGTGGGAATAGTCGATAGTTCCCAGGCCTCTTTTTCGATCTCTCTTGATCCGACAGTTTCATCCATAAAAGATTTGAGAGATTTGAATATAAATGTGAATGGGACTAGATATATTCTTTCGGAAATTGCTACTATAAGCGAGCGCCCTTCTCCCGGACAAGCCGGTGCTTATCTTTTGGAAAAAGATTCGGATCCTCGAAAAGCGATTACCTTCGATGTTTACAGGAATTTGTCCGAGAGGATAGATCTGTCTTACGAAGAAGTTGAATCATTGGTAAGCAAAAAGATCAAAGAGCAAGACGGAAAATTCGAAATAAGGACCATTTATTCGACGGCCGAGGAGATAGAAAAGCAATTTAATGATCTTTTTAAAAATTTTTCTGTGACGATGATTTTGGTATTCGTGGTGCTTTTTCTGTTTTTTGGGATAAGGCAGGCGCTCATCGCTTCTATAGCAATACCTTTTTCTTTCCTATTCTCTTTTATCGCCATGCAAGCTTATTCGATATCCCTCAACTTTCTTTCCATGTTCTCCCTTCTTATCTCATTGGGACTCTTGGTCGATGTGACGATTGTGATCGTTTCGGCCATAACTTCTTATTATAAAACCGGAAAGTTTACGCCCATCGAAGCAGGGCTTTTGGTCTGGAGGGATTTCCGGATCACCCTTTTGGTTACTACCATGACTACTGTCTGGGCCTTTTCTCCTTTGCTTCTGGCTTCAGGAATCATCGGCGAATTTATCCGTCCTATTCCCATAGTGGTTTCGGCCACGCTTATCGGATCTTTCATAGTGGGGATATTCATAACGCTTCCTTTGATGATAGTATCTCTGAGGCCGCAGGTTCCTCGTCGGGTAAAAATTTTAATCGCTATCGCTTTATCAATTTTACTGGTCGGATCAGTCGTTTTTATATTCAGAAAAAATGCGCTGGTCATTCCCGTAACTGCAATCTCTTTCTTATTGTTCGCAGTCGCTTATAATGTCCGTAAAGAATTTGAGAAAAAAATAAATGATTTGTGCAGGAAAGATTGCCTGAAGGATATCTCGGATGCGGTTTTCAGAACTTCTAAAAACGGGCTGGTCAGCCTTAGCGCAGTCGGAGAATATTATAGGAAGATTATTGAAAAAATAATCATTTCCAAGACAGCCCGCAGAAAAACATTGGCGTCGGTCATAATTTTTTCTGTTTTTTCTTTCGCTCTTGTTCCGGCGGGATTCGTGGTCAATGAATTTTTTCCCAAAAGCGATATGGATTTCTTTTATGTCGGCGTAGAACTGCCTCTTAGCACCAATCTGGAGATTTCCAAGGAGGAGGCTTTGGATCTAGCCCGGGATCTAAAAAATATTCCCGAATTGGAGGCGCTTCAGATCCAGCTTGGAGCAAAAATCAGGCCGGAAGGAGACATTGCCTCGGCGCCGGGCTTTGATTCGATACTTTTCACTTTAACTTTCGTTGCGGAAGAGGACAGGGAAAGGAGTTCGATTGAGATAGCCGAGGAGATAAGAAAAAAATTCAAGGATTACGATAAAGGAAAA
Source organism: Candidatus Moraniibacteriota bacterium (assembly GCA_028695135.1). GTDB lineage: Bacteria > Patescibacteriota > Minisyncoccia > Moranbacterales > UBA9337 > STE-63. The sequence continues at coordinate 6,391 of JAQVJM010000024.1, forward strand.
GTTTCTGTTGTCGAGCTGTCGGGAGGGCCTCCGGCCGGAGCAGACATCAACATAAAATTTCTGGGTCCGGATCTGGACAGATTGAACGAATTTGCGGATGAGGCCGTAAAATATTTGGAGAGCCAGCCGGGGGTTGCTAATATTGGAAAATCTGTCAATCCCGGGGCGGCCAAAATAGTCTTTTATCCGAATGAAGAAAAATTTTCAGAGATTGGCTTGTCAAATAGCGAGCTGGGGTCTTCTCTCAGGCTTTTTGCCAACGGGCTTGAAATGGACAGCGATGTGAAGCTGTCTGATTTATCGGAGGACAGGGATATCATTCTCAGGCTCAGTGAAAATGTCCAAGATGTTTCATCTTTAGGAATCGCTTCGGAAGGGAGGACTAATTTGTCAATTTTCTCTTTGGGAGATTTCAGGCTCAAAACGAATCCGAATGAAATTTCCAGAGAAGACGGCGAAAGAAGCTTGTCCGTTTCGGCAAGCGTCAGGGAAGGATATTCTCCGAGCATAATGAACAAAGCGCTTGAAAATTTTGCCGATTCGATGGATTTACCGGGCGATTATGGCTGGAAGACTGGAGGAGCTAACGAAGAAAACCAAAAGTCAGTCCAGTCAATCTTTAAAGCTATGCTTCTGGCTTTCGTTTTGATCCTGGCAACGCTGGTGATCCAGCTGGGCTCTTACAGAAAAGCCCTCATAGTTATGCTGGTGATTCCTTTAGCGCTTTCTGGAGTATTTGTAATTTTTGCGATCACCGGAACGCCGTTATCATTTCCGGCGCTGGTGGGCGTATTGGCGCTTTTCGGAATCGTGGTCAACAACTCTATTATTTTGGTCGATAAGATAAATTTGAATCTGAGATCTAAAATGGATCTATCGAATTCGATTGCGGACGCTTCTTCCAGCCGGCTTGAGCCGATCGCTCTCGGATCTTTGACTACGATTATAGGACTTATTCCAATCACGCTTTCTGATCCGCTCTGGCAGGGTTTGGGCGGAGCGATTATCGCCGGACTCATATTTTCCGGAACAATAATGTTATTTTTTATTCCCGTCGTTTATTATTCTTGGTTTAAAGAGGAAAAAGATTAGCTTTCGCCCGGGTTTAAAAAATATTTATTTTATTAAAAAGACAGCCGGGTTGAAAGTTATTTGCGATAATGCTATAATGTCTGATGTAAAAAATAGCTTGAATTTTAAAATGAAAAAAAGAAAAAGCGAAAGAGATATCGAAAAAAAATATTCCAAAAAAGAGTTTATAAAAAAATTGCGCCGTTTGGCCGATTCATTGGAGAAAGAAGAAAGATTTTCGATCCAGATAGCGGGGGAGAGGATTTACGTGCCTTCGGAAGCTTTTGTGAACGTAGAGCATGAGAGAAGCGCCAAAGGAGAGGAGATCGAGTTTCAGATAAAATGGGAAAATAAGAATTAACTTTTTAAATATTATGGAAGAGCAAAAAGGAATAAAAACCGAGGAAGTAAAGGAGATCAAGAAAAAAACCGGAAGCAAAAATCAGAAGGTCTTAATGGCTGCCATTTTTCTGTCGTCCTTTTTGGGAATAATCTTCGGCTATCTGGGCGGCAAACTTTCCGATTCTATAGTTATAAGAGAAAATGAAATAATCTTGGAAAAAGAATCGGCGGTTGTCGACGCGGTGGAAAAAAGTTCTCCGGCGGTCGTGAGTATAGTAGTTTCCAAGGATATGCCAAAATTCAGAAGCTTTTTCGATCGGGGAAACCTTTTTGATTTTTTCTTTGATCCTTTCGAAGGCTCAGACGGCAGTAGCGAAAGCCGGGGAGAAACTGAGAGGCAGGAAATTGGAGGAGGAACGGGATTTTTTGTTTCCGAGGACGGGCTGATAGTCACTAACAAGCATGTCGTCGAAGACGCTGAGGCTGACTACACCGTCATTTTAAAAGACGAAAGGGAATTCGGCGCGCAAGTCTTGGCCAGGCATCCGAGCCTTGACGTGGCGGTTCTGAAAATCGAAGGAGATGAAAAATTTCCGGTTTTGGAATTGGGAGATTCTGACAAGCTCAGGGTGGGGCAATCCGTTATCGCGATTGGAAATTCTTTGGGAGAATTTGCAAACAGCGTGAGTTTAGGAATCGTGTCGGGACTCAAGAGAAGCATTACGGCTTTTTCGGGCTTTGGCCAGTCGGAGGAGCTTAACGATATAATTCAGACGGATGCTGCAATCAATCCGGGAAATTCCGGAGGACCGCTTCTGGACATAAACGGAAGAGTTGTCGGGATAAACGTGGCGATAGTTTCCGGAGCGCAGAGCATAGGTTTTGCCCTTCCCATCAATCAGATTAAAAAAATCGTCGACCAGGTGAAAGCGGAAGGGAAGATAACCATTCCCTATCTGGGAGTGAGGTATGTTATCATAGATGAAGCCATACAGAAGGAGAACAACCTTCCTTACAATTACGGAGCGCTGGTGATCAGGGGAGAAAAAATTACGGATTTGGCCGTTTCTCCGGGATCTCCGGCCGATAAAGCTGGAATAATGGAAAACGATGTGATTTTGGAATTCGGCGGAGATAAGATCAATAGTAAAAATATGTTGAGCGACTTGATCCTTAAGCACGATGCGGGAGAGGAAGTGGAGGTAAGGATATGGCATAAGGGCGAAGAGAAGAGCGTAAAGGTGAAATTGGAAGAAAGAAAAAATTAGCGATAATTATCCAAAAGCAAGTCGGGGATACCCGCTTGCCTTTTTGAAACCCTTGGCATCTTTTAAAAAAATCTTTTTGATTTGTTTTAAAAATGATGGTATCATATTAAATCATTAAATGGGAATTTTTTATGGTGAAAATGTGGAGAGCAGCCAGAACGGTCATTTTTGACAAAGAAGGAAAAACGGCCGTGATAGAAGTTAAGGGAGGGGCTTTTTATAAAGTTCCCGGAGGATGGATCGCGCCCGGAGAGGGCATGAGAGAGGCCGCTTTGAGAAAAGCCAGAGAAGAGGCGGGGTGCAAGATAGAGATACTTTCAAAATTGGGCGATTATGAGTTTGTCGGTCCGGACAAGAGGAGATATAGGTCAGTCTTCTATCTGGCAAGAAAAGTTAAAGAAGATAAAGACCTTAACTTTGACGATTGGGCAAGAAGCAATAAATTCAAGCTGATGTGGGTCGGCTATGACGAAGCATTGCAACTTTTTAAAAAAGCCAGAAGCAAAGATGTTTACGAGTCGGACATAAACAGAAGAGACTTAACTTTCCTTAAAAAAGGTTGGGATAAATATATTGGCGCAAAAAAATAATATATTGTATAATATTTATAACTTAAGTAAAAATAAAAATCTCGGTTAAATTTTGTTCTGATAATTTTTTTTGAACAAGTTTAAGCGAGGCAAAAAAATGGAAAAAACCAACAAAAAAATAGTTTCCTTGTCGGTTTTCGTATTGGCTTTTGCTTTGACAACTTCTCTTGTCTTCGCCAAAAGCGACAACAGCAAGGCGAGCGCAAACAGCGGAAAGAGCGACAGGACTTCGAAGTCCAAAGAGATTAAGGATTTTGAAAAACCGGACAAGGCGAAGAGTAACGCCGATATTTACAAAAGCAATGCCAGTAGCATTGTCAGCAGTTTAAAGAAAGTTGGCAATACTGATAAAGCCAAAGGAACAGCCACGGAAGCTATTTCCGGAATAGGAGGCGAGGAAGGCACTGAAGAAGGTTCAGAAGATGGCGCCGAAGAAGCGGATGCTATCGAGGAAGAAATAGCGGAGGAAGCGGAAGAGATAGCAGAATATATTGTGGAGACGAGCGAAAATACTGCAGGAGCTATTGAAGGCGTAGAAAGCCAGAATAAATTCAAAAAAGCATTGTTCGGAAGTGATTACAAGAATCTGGGGCAACTAAGAAGCAGTTTGGCGCATAATGAAAACCAGATAAGAAAATTGACCCGCCTTGCCAACAAGGTCCAGACCCAGAATCAACAGCAGAACGAAGGATTGGAAACCGAGATCCAGAACCAGCTTACGCTTTTAATGCAGGAAAGGGAGAGGATCAAGACAGTGCTTCAGGACAGTCAGGAAACATTCAGCATATTGGGATGGTTCGGAAAATTGTTCGGTCTTGAAGTAGACGTCGAAGTGGATGAAGATAATGAAGAACAGATCGAGGAGGAAGTTTTGGATGTTTTGGATGGGGAAGGAACTGAAGAAACCGGAGACGATTCAACCGAAGGAGATGAAGGAGCCGGAGAAGAAACGACGGGGGATGAAACGATCGAAACCAGGGATGATGGGACTGCGGACGATAGCGCAAGCGATGAAGGAGCGGAAGATGGAACGGATGAAGGAACCGGGGAGACCGAAACCCCGGCAGTTTAAGTGAAATTTACAAAATAAACTGCTCGTCTGCCTAGGCGTACGAGCAGTTTTATCATTTTTTGTGTCGAATATTTTGGAGGACGTCCGACGTCCTACAATTTGATATTTTTCCAGATAAATATGAAAATAATTCCTTCTATGCTATCATTAGAATGTTTTTTATTAAGAAATTTTTATGAATAAAGAAAAATTGATATTTTTGGATACCGAAACGACCGGAGCCGGACCGGATGACAGGCTGTGCCAAGTGGCTTACAGATTCAGGGGGGAGGAATTTGAATCTCTTTTCAAGCCCCCGATCCCGATAGGCGTCGAGGCGATGTCTATATCTCACATCACCAACAGGATGGTGGAGGGGAAAGAAAATTTTATCGGTTCGCGGATGCATGGTGATCTCAGAAATCTTTTTTCCGAGAAAAATATAATGGTGGCACACAACGCGGGATTTGACGCAGATATGCTCAAAAAAGAAGGGTTGGAAATTCCGGAAATAATAGATACCCTTAAAGTGGTTCATCATCTGGACGAAGACGCGGAAATTCCCAGATACAATATGCAGTATCTGAGGTATTATTTCGACCTGGAAGTGGATGATGCAACGGCTCACAACGCGCTGGGGGACGTTCGCGTTCTGGAAAAACTTTTTGATCATCTTTGTAAGAAATTCGAAGATCGGGGAAGGAGCGAAGATGACATACTGAGAGAGATGATAGAAGTTTCCTCACGTCCGATACTTGTGAAAAAATTCAATTTTGGAAAATATAACGAGATGAAAGTGGCGGAAGTCCTGAAAACCGATAGGGGATATCTCGAGTGGCTCCTTAATGAAAAGATAAAAACTAAAAATAACGGCGGAGAGAATGACGAGAATTGGATATACACTCTCGAGTATCATTTGAAATGATTATTCTGGGATAAAAAAACATCCCCGCCTGAGCGGGGATGTTTTAATTTTATTTACGCCTTCTGAACATTTGTCGCGCTGAGACCCTTAGGTCCGTCAGATACTTCAAACGTCACTTTGTCGCCTTCCTTCAGATCATTGAATTGGGTGTCTTTCAACTCAGAAGCGTGGAAGAAAATATCTTTTTCTTCTCCGTCCTGGGAAATGAATCCAAAACCTCTGTCAGTAAGACGGGCAATTGTTCCATTGTTCATCTTTATAAGACAAGCTAACTTGTTAATTATCAAATCTTATTATACTGCTTGATAAAACCCGACTTAGCTTCTCTTACAGTTTCCGATTTGAATATCATTATATTAGCATATCGGGGCGGTCTTGTCAATCGTTTTTGGAGTTTGAATATGCTTGAGGCTGGACAAAACGCTCGATGTGATATATAATTTTTTCTAGTTTTTCAGTTAAAAGATTTACAATATTTTGGGCCGGTAGCTCATCTGGTAGAGCGCCTCGTTTGCACCGAGGAGGTGGCGGGTTCGAGTCCTGTCCGGTCCACTGATAAATTTAAAACTGCCCTTGTGGCAGTTTTTAAATTGTTCCGGACAGGACTCGAAGGGCGCGAGTGGAAAAAGCGAACGATTTCGCTTTTTCAGCGCCCAGGCCCGGAGGGGAGTCCGTCGTCCGGTCCAC
>JAQVJM010000037.1 GCA_028695135.1 Candidatus Moraniibacteriota bacterium
GCCAAGGATCCATTCCTTTTCGCTGCCGGATGATTTTGTCACCCACGGTTCCCGGGATGAACTGATGAAGGAAGTAAAACTCAACGCCGAGAGCCTTTGCGATACGATTTTGAGAATCGTCAAATAAAACAATTTCCGCATCCGGCCTGCGAACCCTGTTTTCGCTGAATTCCATGAATAAGCTAAATACATCTTACCCGGGAAAAGGAGCACTACAATGAGAATCCTCTGCAGGATCATTCTATGTATGACGTTTATCCTGATTATGGCATGCAAAAACAACGAACTCAAAAAAGTGCGCAGTATGCAGATCGACAGCGTTGATTTTTCAACGCTTAAAAACGGAAATCACCGGGGTGATTTCCGCTATGGCGATTTTACGTATACCGTAGAAGTATTTGTCTGTAATTCACAAATCAAAGCGATCAATGTTCTGGAAAACCGGAACAGCAAATATGCCAGGATGGCGGAAGGCGTAACAGAAAAGGTTCTGCGGCAACAACGGAACGATGTGGATGTCGTATCCGGCGCCACCACGACCAGCAAGGCCTTACTGAAAGCGATCGAAAACGCCTTAAGATCAGAACCGGTACAATAATAATATTCGGAGATCCCTATGATGAATAAGCAATCCTGGTATGAATCCCTATTTGAGAACTACGGCAGAAAATATGACAGTGAACGTTTTACACAGGGAACATTGGGAGAATGCGATTTTATTGAGAAAGAACTCAACGGTGACAGATCGCTGCAAATCCTGGATGTGGGCTGCGGTACCGGCCGGCATGCTATTGAACTCACTAAGCGCGGTTATTCGGTAACGGGTATCGACCTTTCGGAAAGCCAGCTCGTCCGTGCCCGGCAAAAAGCGGAAGCGGCGGGACTGAAGATACCGTTTTTCCGGCAGGATGCCCGCAATATGATTTTTAATGCGAAATTCGATGTTGCCATCATGCTCTGCGAAGGCGGATTCCCGTTAATGGAAAACGATGAAATGAATTTTGCCATCCTGAAAAACGTAACCCGTGCCCTGAAAAAACCCGGAAAATTTATCTTTACTACGCTGAACGGTTTATTTCCTCTTTTTCACTCCGTCGAAAAATTCTGTATGGACTCAGGGGATGAAGGGAATGCAGTCTATCGGAATAATCGCTTTGACCTGATGACTTTCCGGGATCACAATATTACCGAATTCGAAGATGACGAAGGCAACAGGAAAACACTGATCTGCAACGAACGCTACTATGTTCCTTCAGAGATCAGCTGGCTCTTGAAATCCCTGGGTTATGCCAAGATCGGCATATACGGAGCAAAACTGGGAGCTTTCTCCCGGGGAGATAAGCTCAGTACCGAAGATTTTGAAATGCTGGTCATTGCGGAAAGATAAGCGAATAGTATTTATAAACAGATCAGAACTGAGCACTTTTTATTCAAGTTTATTTTATGTTCAATCTTACAATTTTTGTTACAAAAACAAGCAAGTCATAAAGTTGATAAATACCTTGACTTTCATAAAATTCATCAATAAACTTCAAAAAGAATATCTTCGCAATAGAGCAATATATAGAATTAATGAAGTATTTTAAACAAAAGGCATTTTTCTGCCTGAACCTGAGGATCAGTGTTGATTGCTTAATTAAACGGTTTTGCCCTTTTAAATTCCATTCATAAAAAGGAGATGAAAATGGGAAAACGAACAGCATTCATTCTGGCAGCAATAGTCGCAATATTGCTTATCGCGGGCTGCGCAGGAACACCCAAGACAGTCCTGCCCGAAAAAGTGGTGCGGAATGAGGGTGATTACTTCCCGGAGGGTGTTTTTCTTGCTGCACTGTCATTTCACAGTTTTGAGGACCGGGTAACAACTGCCAAGGTTTACCCTGTTACGATCTTGACAGAAGCGAGTGCAAAAACAAAGAACCAAGCGGAGATCAAACCTTTTATTCCCATCAAGGATGCAAACGAGGATCCCGATGGGCAATGGAAATGGACGAAATTTGTCTTCACATCCCGCCCCGCAAAAGCAGAAGAACTTGAAATGAATATGTGGGTACTCTGCGTCAATCTTGAAAGACCCATGGATACGGAAGAACTGAAAAATGCCGAATGGGCTTACCGTCAGATCAGCTCGCTGGACGATTTGTACAAAGACCTTGTCGAGGTGAGGTGGCATGATACGTATTACTGGCAGGACAGAACCTGGAAAGTAAACGTTAAGAATATCCGCATACCGGAAAACCTTTTCCCTGAAGACGCAGGTTTCTGATCAGCGATATACAACATTAAAATTCTTTAAGAACCCGTGAAACACCATTATTTCTGCGGTATTCGTATGCCGTAAGGAGAAATAGTATTATATTGGGGCATATTTTTAAGGTTTCCGGTTTTGCAGATCTTATTTTCCGTATGGAACCGGACAGTATCTTTGACTTCAGTCTCTAAACGTTAACAAATCATATTAATGAGGCAGTATGAAAGTCGGTATCAGTTCCTGTCTTCTCGGAAACGAGGTGCGCTATGACGGTCAGCATAAGCTTGACCGCTTTTTACGCGATGAACTAGGCAATTATGTCGAATGGTATCCGCTCTGTCCGGAAGTGGAGTGCGGATTGCCGATTCCGCGCGAGTCCATGCGTCTTGTAGGCGATGACCCGGAAAACCCACGACTTCTGACAGTACGCACAAAACGCGACATCACGCCGCAAATGGAAAGTTACACCGCCAAACGCCTGGATACGCTTGCGGGTGAAA
>JAQVJM010000025.1 GCA_028695135.1 Candidatus Moraniibacteriota bacterium
CCGCTTTTGATATTTCTCCACCACTCTTCATTATTTTCATACCACTCGACTGTTTCTTTGATCCCCTCTTCAAAGGTAACGCTCGGCTCCCAGCCCAATTCATCCTTAATTTTGGAAAAATCAATCGCATAGCGCTTATCATGTCCTTTCCTATCTTCAACATATTCGATGCTATCCTCCCCTGCTCCCATAAGTTCTAAAATCTTGTGAGTTATCTCTAAATTAGTTTTTTCAGCATTTCCTCCCACGCAATAAGTCTCTCCGATTTTACCTTCTCGAACAATTTTGTCAATCGCGATGCAATGATCTTTCACATGAAGCCAATCGCGGATATTTTCACCGGTTCCATAAACCGGAATCTTCTTTCCCTCGATCAGGTTAGTCACAAAAAGTGGAATAAGTTTTTCTGGAAACTGATATGGCCCGTAGTTGTTGGAACAATTGGAAATTGTTATCGGGAGATCATGGGTGTGATAATAGGCGCGCACAAGGTGATCGCTTGAAGCCTTTGAAGCGCTGTATGGACTTCGCGGATCATAAGGGGTTTTTTCATTAAAAGCCGGATCGCCTTTTCCTAATGATCCATAAACCTCATCCGTCGAGACATGATGAAATCTTTTATTACCATTGTTTTTTGCCGCCTCCAAAAGATTGAGTGTTCCATTTACATTGGTTCTTACAAAAGCATCGCTATTTAGAATAGAACGATCGACATGCGACTCAGCCGCAAAATGGACAATCACATCAATATCTTGAACTAATTTATTCACCAGTTCTTTATCTGCAATGTCTCCATGCACAAATTCATAATTTGGATTACTTTCAATTTTCTTTAAATTTTCCAAATTCCCAGCATAAGTCAAAGTGTCCAGATTAATAACTTTATCTCCTGATCTGCCCGTCGTGGCGGGATATTTTTCTAAAATGTAGTGGATAAAATTTGCCCCGATAAACCCGGCGCCTCCTGTTACCAATATTTTCATTTTTTTATTAAAAATGTCATCCTGAACGAAGTGAAAGATTTCGAAATTATTCAGCTACGCCTCAGAATGACTTTATTTATTTTTATACCTATTTAAAGCACCGTCTATTATTCTATCCAAAAATTCTGTGAAATTCATTCCCTCCACTTTTGCCGCTTCCGGAGCGAGGCTCGTCGGCGTCATTCCTGGAATCGTATTTATCTCGATAAAATAAGGCTCATTTTTTTCACTCAGGATAAAATCGGCTCGAGATAAATCATTGCAACCTAATGCTTTATAGGCCGTAACTGCGCCATTTTCCATTTTTTTCTGAATATCTTTTGGGAGATCAGCCGGGCAAACATGCTTACTCCCCCCTTCTTCATATTTAGCCTTATAATCATAAAATTCCGAAATCACAGGAATAATTTCCGTTATCGCCAGAACTTCCGGATTTTCATTTCCCATAATCGTTACTGTAAACTCTCTTCCTTTAATATATTCTTCAATTATAACTTTCTTATCGTGCTTTAGGGCTGTCTCTATTCCCTTTTTTAGTTCGTCTTCATTTTTGGCTATTGAAACACCAACGGATGATCCTAATTCTGCAGGCTTTATGACTACGGGCAATTTTATTTTATCTTGAATTTCTTCTAAATTATAATCCTTGTCGATTACTAAATCATCGGCAATCTGAACACCGGAATTTTTTATAATAATTTTTGCTTTAGCCTTATTCATCGCCAAGGCATGAGTTAAAACTCCGGAAAAAACATAAGGAATTCCAACTATATCTAGCATCCCTTGGATCCTTCCATCCTCTCCATATGGACCGTGCAAAATTGGAAAAACCAGATCTATTTTGTTTTTTTCCTTATATTCAGAAATGTTTTTGCTTTTAGCCGGAACCAACGCTTTTGATTCTTCAATACTTATTCCATTTTCAATTCCGGCCTGATCCTTGAATTTTTCTATATATTTTTCTCCTTCGTTCCCAATAAGCCAATTTCCAGATTTTGTGATCGCGATTGGAATAATATTATATTTTTCCTTATCCAAAGCATTGATGACTCCCATAGCCGAAGACAGAGAAACTTCGTGCTCCGAACTTTTTCCTCCAAAAATAACTGCCAAATTTAATTTATTCATAAATTATATGTATTCGTACATTCGTATAAGTTCGTATTTCGTAGAGAATTACATATCTCTAAATAAAATATTGCTCTTGTCTTTTTCCGAAATAACCGGATCGGCAACTCCATTCTCTTTTAATTTCCAATCGATATTTAAATCCGGGTCATTCCAAATTATACCTACTTCCGAATTTGGATTATATAGTTCCGTGCATTTATAACCAAAAATTGTATCGTCTTCCAGCGAAATAAATCCGTGCGCCAACCCCGGTGCGATCCAAAACTGCTTCTTATTTTCCCCGCTGAGTTCAATCGAGACCCACTTGCCGAATGTCGGAGAATCTTTCCTTATATCCACCGCTACATCCAGGACTTTTCCTTGAATAACTTGCACTAGCTTGCCCTGCGCCCACTCGCCTTTTTGGAAATGGAGCCCGCGTAAAACTCCTTTGGCGGATTTCGAAAGATTATCCTGGACAAATTCTTCTTCAATCCCGGCTTCCGTGTATCTTTTTTTATTATAGGCCTCAACAAAAAAACCGCGTTCGTCTCCGAACACCTGTGGCTCAATGATTAAAACTCCTTCTATTTCGGTTTTTATTATGTTCATTTTTTAGGTTCCAGGTATTATTAGCTCTCCCTTTAGAAAGGGAGATGTCTCGCCATAGCGAGACAGAGGGATTTGAAAAATTATCTATCTTGAAAAGTCTTTCGAATCCCCCTCTAATCCCCCTTTTCCAAAGGGGGAAGTAAATTAAAAAACGATTTTTCTAAAATTCTTTTTGCCAGATTGAATAATTTTTCCGTCTAAACTTTTATTTATTGTTAAATTCACATCTTCAACTTTTTTTCCTTCAATTTTAATTCCCCCTTGTTCAATTTTCCTTCGAGCATCACCCTTACTCTCAGCAAGCCCCGCTTTCGCAAGAAAATCCAAAATATTTTCATTCTCTTCCGCTTTCACCTCTTCCGCTTCTTCGGGAATTTCTTTTTTTTGTATTGTATTTACAAAATTTTCCTGAGCTTTATCAGCTTCGTCTTTGCCATGAAATATTCTAACAATCTCATGCGCCAGTTTCATCTTGGCATCGCGAGGATTATCGAGCTTCATATATTCTTCAATTTTTTCAAGCGGCACCCTAGTGCATCCTATAAATAAAGGCTTAATCATTCCATCGGTCTGCGACATTATAGCTCCATACAAATCATTCGGGCTTAAATCCAAAAATACCCCGGTATTATTGGATTTTGACATAAGTGTTCCAGACTTCTCATCCGCAATCAGATTGGTGGCAATTACAAATTTATCTTTATTTTTAATCTTCTGCATAAGGGTTCTTCCAGCAAGCGCGTTAAATATCTGATCAGTCCCGCAAAGTTCCACATCCACATCCATGGCCACGCTGTCATAACCTTGCATCAGGGGATACAAAAATTCATGGAGGAAAATCGGGCGCTCATCTTTCATCCTTTTCTCAAACATATCTCGCTCCAACATCTGCTGAACTGTAAAATTACTGGCCAGATTGAGAATCTCTTCAAAATTAAGCTTTCCGAGCCACTCGGAATTGTATCTTATTTGAAACGGATTTTCTTTGTCATCAAAGCCCGCTATATTTTTTACCTGCTCTTTCCAATTTTTAAAATTTTCTTCCACGTCCTTGCGGGTCTGCCGGATCCTGGCAGAAGACTTATCGCTAGGATCCCCTATCATACCGGTAAAATCTCCAATCAAGAATATGACTTCGTGTCCGAGTTTCCTGAAATCTTCCAAAGCTAAAATTCCTTGGGCATGGCCGAGATGGAGAGATTTGGCAGTAGGATCAAATCCCATATAAAATCTAAGCTTTTCTCCGGAAATCAGTCTTTCTTTAAACTCTTCCTTAGTAGGCAAAAACTCAACCAAAACTCCTCTCTCTAAAATTTTGTCAATATTTTTCTCTGATTCTTTTTCATCCATAATTTTGATCATAAAATTTAAAATACAGCGAAATAAAAACGCCTTGTAATGTTATTTTATCAAAGCTACCGCCAATATGCAATTTATTCATACTAAAAAAATGAGACTAACTGCTGAGAGAAACTGACCAAATTATTGCTGCTGCTGCGCCCGCGACGAAAGAAAGGATCATGACTCCCTGCCAAGTTTTAACTTTCTTTTTTTGAACAATGGCAAAATAGCTTCCGAGCCACGAATAAAGACCTTCCATTTCTATGTCGACTTTTCTCATTTTTGTCTTATGATCATATTCTTCTGGCATATTTGTATATATTTATTATTTTTTAAAACATATCAATCATTCCAATTGCTCATCATTATACCAAGGTCTCGAGTATTCACAATCCCATCATTGTTTACATCAGAATCTTCTTCTCCTACTCCGAGCCAATCGGCAACGAGCAAGATGAAATTGGATAGGCTGTAAGTAACGGGAACTTCGCAAGCCGGGCAGACTCCTCCGCAGTCAATGCCGGTCTCATCCTGGTTCTGGATACCGTCGGAGCAGGTTTCGGTCGGAGGAATTACTCCTTCAGACTCCACTCCGACCAAGCTTACATTAGCTCCCATGTCGGCACCGTTCCGACCCGTTCCTTTGCAGGGAGAACTGCTCGCTAGGGCAAAATCGGACAGCTGGTTCATACTGCCGGAAGAATTTACGAATTGCGGATTGACAGCGATAGAACCCTCTCCCGGATTTCCGCCGCCAACAAGCACGCCTGAAGCCTTCCATGCGACAAGACTGGAATATGTTGCCGCGTTGCTTCCGTAGTCATACAGGCGGATCTGAGTAAAACCTCCAAAATTATTATGATCTTCTTCTTTTATAGTGGAATAATTGTAAACAGTCCTCAAGGGATACGTATCGCCCCAAAAGATATTATTATACAGGACGAGCGGATCGTATCCAGCGGTAACTATAGAACGATAAGTGATCACTTGGCTGTCTACATTGCCATAAAATGTATTGTTATGTATGACAGAGTCATCAAGATAGAATGAACCGTCATTCATATATTCTATATGAAAAATCGCGTTATTGGCAAAAATATTATTGGCTATCGTATAGCCGTGTCCTTGCGCTCCTTCGTTTCCGGCAGAAATAAGGATCCCTTCTTTGTTATTGTCGTGGATGTAGTTGTTTATGATAGTGGTGTTATCAGTATCATTCTTCGGGAACATTCCTACGGAATTGTCGAAAATTTCATTATTTTTGAATGTGACGCCATTGGTATAATATTGTTTCGTTCCGGCATTGTTCCAGTTTCCGTCAGGAGATTTGTAGCCATGAATTATATTATTTTCTACCAAGACATTAGAGCTGCTTTCGATTCTGACTCCTTCCCTATTGTCAGTCCAAGCCACCGTATGTCCGATAATTTCGCAATTACGAATGGCGGATCCAGATGCATTCGTAAACCGCGCAGTTGCGCTGCTTGGGTTTCCGCTAGTATCAACCGCGCTCATTTTGAACCCATCCCAAACGATATACTGTCGCCCCATAGAGCCAATCATATTGACATGCTGCTTCACTTGATTATTCAAACCGATAAGATGCGCCCCGTATTGATTCAAAGATTTGAAGGCAATGGGGCTTGCGTAAGTTCCGCTGTTCTGGGGGTTCCAGGCTGGATATTCATAGGACGCTTCACTATAGGTCAGCCCTGAATATATCCCATCAAGAAAATACACGGTGTCACCGGCTTGTGCGCCAAGAAAGGCCTTGCTTGTGTTGGATGCCCTGCAAGGATTGTTCTGGGTGGCGCAATTCGGCCATGTCGCATTCCCGTTAGGAGAGACATAATAGTTGGCCGCCAAAACATCCTTTTCAAATCCCAAGACTCCAAAACATAGCATTGCCATAGTCAGCAGTAATTTGTTTTTTTTGTTTTTCATATTTTCTTGAAAAATATCAATTCCCCCACCCCGACATAATTATACCAAGATCTCTCGTATTCACTATCCCATCATTATTCACATCCGAATCTTCATCTCCCGCTCCAAGCCAATTTGCTAACAAGGAGAGAAAATTAGCTAGACTGTAAGTTGTTGCAGGTGTCTCACAAGCCGGACAGACTCCTCCGCAATCCACTCCGGTTTCGTCCTGGTTTTGGATGCCGTCCGAGCAGGTTTCGGTCGGAGACACCAATCCCTCTGAATTCACCCCTACAAGAGAGATATCAGCCCCCATGTCTTTCCCATCGCTTGCAGCTCTATAGCCGAGAGAAGAAGATGTTAGAGCATAATCATCAATACTGTCTAAACTTATATTGATAAAAGTGGGGGTTCCGCTAAGACTATTAACATCTTCACCTGAAACTGTTCGCCATGAGCTGAGCGTATAATTAGTTCCGTCCATAAGAACAACGCTTCCGGCTTGGAATAAATTATAATTGCTATTTACATTTCCTGTACCGATAGTTCCTCCGCTCCATGGATGCAGATTCCATGCCTTGGCATAAATTATGTTGTTGGTTAGAGTATTGTTTATAGCTCCCGATGCATCGTCATGAAACCATAACCCACCAAGAAAGGTATTGTGATTTATCAGATTATTGTCTCCGCCGGAAACCCCGTTACTCTCGTTAAATTGATTTCCTCCTTCCGCCGAACCAGAGGCGCGAGAGTCAAATATATTATTTTCTATGACAACGCAGTTGAAATTGCTGAAAAACGCCCGTCTTTCATTATTTCTGACCCAATTATTCTTCACTTCGCCGCTGACATTGCCGCAGGTCGAACTGTTGGCATGCTTCAGATAAATTCCCATAGGAGGACCCGCGACGGTATTGTTATTTATCTTAAAGGTATTGTTCCCGAAAGCTATGATGCCCGAGCTGTTGGTAAGTCCGGATCCTCCGGAATGGATAATCGTGTTATGGGTAATTTCCACATTGGTGCACGGGCTCTCCATCTTCAGATGCACCGAACCGTAGTTGTCACCGCGACTATTCATTGAAAAGGTGGACTCTTTAACCCAGAATCCGTCAGCTCCAGTCGTACTGTAGCCGCACTGAAAAAATCCCCTATCGCCAGACATTGACCCGGACGGTTCATGGACAAAATTCAGGTTGTCAAAATGCCAGTGATCTCGACCGACACGAATTGTGACGTTCGTTTGCGTACTGCGCCATGTAGCAAGCTCGTTGGGATAAGAGGTAAGCCGTATGGGCGATTCCGTGGTCCCTGCCGCAAACCCGGTAGAAATAACAATGCCGCCGGACGGGATATCGTATGTTCCCTGCCGAAAATAGACTACGTCCCCGGCTTGAACCTGCTGCATGGCTCGAAGGATGCTCGTCCACGGATGGCTTATGTCGTTGGCAGCATAAGTTACCGCGTCACTTCCTCCCGGCGCCACGAAAAGATCTTTGGCCTGGGCATCATCAGCAAGAAATATGACTACTGAAACAATTGTAATGATCGCTATTTTTTTCATATTTATTCTGTAAAAAATTATTGATTCCAATTCGACATCATAATCCCAAGATCTCGGGTATTCACTATCCCGTCATTGTTGAAATCCGAATCTTCGTCTCCCGCTCCCAGCCAATTATTTAGAAGCGAGATAAAATTTGACAAACTGTAAGTCACGGGAACTTCGCAAGCCGGACAGACTCCTCCGCAATCAATACCGGTCTCGTCCTGGTTCTGGATGCCGTCGGAGCAGGTTTCGGTCGGATACACCGATCCATCTGAATTCACCCCTACAAGAGAGATATCAGCCCCCATGTCAACCCCGCTCCGACCTGCGCCAATGCAGGGGCTTCCGGCTTGTAAGGCAAAGTCAGCGAGCTGGCTCATGCTGCCGGATGAGTTGACGAAAAGCGGATTACTACTCAAAGAACCCGCACCGGGGTTACCACCACCATATAGTTCACCGGAAGATTGCCATGCGGCAAGAGCAGTGTACGTTGTAAAAGTTTGGTATTTATGGGTAATAATTCGGAGACTGCCTGAATACTGATTATGATCGCACTCTGCCAGCATATTTGCCGACCCATCCGTAACCAGAGAAGCCCACCCTCTATCAATAATATTGTTGTAAACCTTTGGGTACGCAGATGAAGATATTCCGGTATTTTTAAGCTCTATATCTCCATAGTCATAACTTAGGCTTGAGCTCTTATAGATGGTATTATTTGAAATGACCTGATTATTAACAGGCGAAGAATTGCTTGTTGAAATAGCAGCCCTTCCACATCCGCCAAAAACATTGTTATGTATGATTACATCAGTTGATGAACCGCCATTTGAGTTATAAGCTGCTACACCATAAAAGCAGTCTCTTATAAAATTGTTCTCTACCACAACATAGCTAACTCTATCTTTAAGAAAAATCCCTTGTGTGCAGTTGTAAATGGTATTATTTTTTATAGTTACATAGTTTGTCGGGTAGCCAATAATAGCACCGTTATTCAGGTTATTAGATGTCTCTATAAAACCAAAAAATGTATTGTTCTCAATGATTAGGTAATGCGCCCCTTGAAAAAATACACCGGCATTGTTGGTTGCCCCGCCATAATTGTGCGCCCCTGCTCGAAATGTGTTGTTAATTACACTACACCCGGTAGATCCATCAATCCGCGCAGTAACAAAAATGTCCGCTGTATCACTGCTGTTCCTGGCATAAAGATAGAATCCGTCCCAGGTAATATAATTCCGCCCGATTGCACCTATCACTGGTTGTGCATATACCCCTGAATCAGATGTAGAGCCAGTTCCTTTAATGATCGCTTGGTGCCTGTTCAATGCTTTGAAAGTAATAGGATTCCCTGAAGTCCCAGAGTGAGCCGGGTTCCAGACTAAATCTCTATAGGTAGGCGAAGTCGGAGCATTGTACGTCCCATCCATAAACATCACTATATCTCCGGCCACGGCATTACCGAGAGCGGTAGAGACAGCGCAAGGTGTGGAAATATTGCTACAATTCGCCCAGCTGGAGGATCCGCCGGGAGAGACATAATATGTTCCGGCTTGAGTTTCGCCTCGAACAATGAATGCCAATAATAAAGAAAAAGCAGCAAACAGACATATTTTTGCTATTTTGTTTTTCATACTTTTAAAATATTTAATTTGACCATCCTGACATCATTATGCCGAGATCTCTGGTATTTACTATGCCGTCATTGTTAACATCTGAGTCTTCGTCTCCCGCTCCCAGCCAATTGTTGAGAAGGGAAATAAAATTGACCAAACTGTAAGTTACAGGCGTCTCGCACTCCGGACAGACTCCTCCGCAGTCAATGCCGGTCTCATCCTGGTTCTGGATGCCGTCGGAGCAGGTTTCGGCGGGAGGCGGAGTGCCGTCGGGCATGCCGTCCCATATCTCTATCTCATCGAAGGCCCGGCTGAAATCGCTGACCCCGGACGCATCAATAGAGCCGACTGTGAAATAGTATGGGTCGAAAGGAATATCATCCCATGCGCCTATGCCATGATTTTCGTCCCGGCAGAGTTCTCCATCGACCCACATGCGATGGATGCCTAAATAAACATCGGTGTAAAACTCCATCTTGTGCCATTCACCATCAGTTATGGTGGTACAGTTGAAGTTTCCATTCCAAAGATTTACTCCGTCGGATTTCGTAGAATGATAGTAAGTGTTGCGAGTGCCTCCCAATATCTCACCATTCATGTCGTATCCTATCCTGTTGCTCGTCCCCTCCCATGCAGGATAAAACATCTTGATATTCTCATAGCAATCCGTATAACATGGATTGAAATGGGGGAATTTGACTTGAAATGCTACATACCATTCGTTAGTCGGCCAAGGCTTCGGAGGCCCCACTTCGTCTCCATGAGGTTCCCATGACAAAAATACTTCATTCCTGTTGTCTGTCAGGTCGCTTGTGCCGGTAAAACAATATCCTGTTCCTCCGTATCCGACATGGTCAAGATCATAATAACTTTCCGGCACGCCCCACACACCATAAACCCTCGTGATGAGCCTTGAGTCAATCTCCTGATCGTCGAAATTTTCATACAACAGCCTATTGGAAGCAAGCGCGGACGCCGGCAATAGGAGTACCAGAGCAATGATTCCCAAGGCTATTTTTTTATTTTTCATTTTTTTACCCCGTTAAATCCCGCCGGATACGGACCGGCATTTCCAAATCCGACCGGGTGAATTTAAAAATATCTGTATCAAATCGATGCGGATAAAAAACCGGAATTAACTTTACGGCTGTAAATTGATAAGAGAAATTATATCGGATAAAGTCACTATCCCGCACAAATTGCCTTCCTTATCTATGACCGGGAGGGTGTGGAAGCCTTCTTCCTTGAAAACATGGGGCAGATCTTCTATCTCCATATCCGGATCGACCGAAACGCATCTTTTGGTCATTATGTCTTCCGCTTTTGATTTCATAATGCTATGAAATTCCAATTTTTTAGTCAAAGGAGCTTTTTGAGAAATTTTAAAGTCTTTTATGAATTCTATAAAAGAAGGAAGATAAAGACTATGCTTATTACCCACAAAAAAATCGGTTTCCGTTATTATTCCCACAACTTTTTCATTTTTCACAACTGGAACCCCATGGATCCTTTTTTCCGTTAGAATTTTTGCGATTTCCGATATCTCAGTATCCAGATTAACGCAAATAACATTATTGGTCATTATGTCTTTGACTTTCATATTTTTATGCCTATTTTTATCAATATTTTATGATTAAATTATACCATAAAAAATCATCCGATTATAGCCGGATGATAAGCTTTTTTCTTTTATTTGATCAACCCGTCGGCTTGCCTATATAAGTTCTCTTGATCGCCATTATTGTCAATCACTGCATCAGAAATATTCCTTAATTCTCTTGCCTGAAATTCCGCTTCTCTTTTATGATCTTTCTTGAAATCTTCGAATGTTTTTATATTATCATCCATATTTTCTCCTCTTTTGACAATCCGCTCATACCTCTTTTCCATATCAGCTTCCACAAAAACCAGCTTAAATCCGACAATTTCGCTCAAATATTTCAGATCTTCGGGCCTTCTGGCTCCATCGACCACCAAAACTTCATTATTATCAATTTTTACGCTTTCCGCGATTGCTTTGGAAATCGCGTCTTCACCGAAATTTTGCCTGATAATAGAAGACAAGTTGGACAGATTCGCCCTATTGCATTCGATATGCAAGATGTCCAAAATATTCCTGAGCGTATCGGAAAAACGATAAACCTTCGCTCCGTATTTTTCTTCCAGATATTTGGAAACGGTTCCTTTCCCGCTGGCCATCTCTCCGGCCAATCCGATGATAATTTTTGACATAGACTATTATTTTATTATTTCATCAAGTTGCTTATATAAGTCTTCAAAAGATCCGTTGTTGTCGACAATGACATCCGCCCTGTTTTTCAAATCCTTGATTTGAAGCTCTGCTTCCCGTTGATGGTCTTTCTTAAATTCTTCAAAGGTCTTGGAGTTATCATCGGAATTTTCTCCTCTTTTGATTATCCTCTCATATCGTTTTTCAATATCGGCATCGATATATACCAACCTGAAGCCCGGCAAAGTCTTTAAAAATTCTATATCGGGCACTCTTCTCACTCCGTCTATGACGATCAGGTCATTTTCATCGCTTTCAACATCCTTATAAATAACCATCGAAAGGATATT
>JAQVJM010000026.1 GCA_028695135.1 Candidatus Moraniibacteriota bacterium
ATTTGAAGGGTATTTTAAAAAAGTAAACAATTTTACTTTTTTAAAAACCCAGGCTCTGAGGGAGGAGTGAGTCTGCGACGAAGGAGCGACGAGCGACGGATGAGGAGGAATCCCTCCCGCGGAGCAAAATAGGACAGATAGAGGCAAAAACGCCTCTTTTTGTTTTTTCCGCTTTTGAGATGTATAATCGATACGTATCTATGTAAGTATCAAAATAAATTAATTAAATAAATTTACATAAAAATGAAAGATGCATATATAAAAACAGCCTCTATCAGATGGGAAAAAATACAAGATGATATTTTTGAAAAAAAATGCGTAGAGAATAAGAAAGGATTAAATATTTCCATCTTGAAATTAAGGCCCTACCAAGAAATCCCGCTCCATAAGCATTTGGATACGAGATATAACTATATTTTGGAGGGCGGTATGTCCGATGGAAATGAGAAATACGGCAAAGGAGACATACTTATAAACAAAAAAGGCTCCAAGCATTTTCTAAAAGCCCTTTCTCGCGGATGCGAATTTCTTTTGATATGGGATTGATATTTAAAAAAGGTATTCATCCACAAAAAATCCATCCGGCAAAGATTGACGGCGGATGTGAAAAGTGATACTTTTATTATCCGAAGTTTTTTTGACAACTTTTATTTTTTATTTTTACTTGGAAAAATAATTTATAGAGAGGTGCGAGATGAGGATAAAGATAGAGGATATAATGGGGTTAAGCTGGGATGAAATCAACAAGAAACCGATTATCTTCCAATCAATTTCCCAGGATCATCGTGTTTATCTGGATGTCGATGGAAAAGTTTATGTAGAAAAGAACTATGTCGAGATAACCAAGTATTTCATTTATCATATCGTATCTGAAAAAGGCATATTCAGCCTTTTGAGATTCGAGACTTCGGATATCAGCCACATCCATGGCCATGTTCCGGATGTCGATATTTACATGGTCGGATCCGAAAAAAAGGAGGCGGTTGAAATTCTTATTTCAAAAATCCATGACGATCTCGAATGCGAAGAGCCGATCTCTTCCGATATTGAAGAATGGAGGGATGGTTTGCGAACATTTATGCTGAATCCGGCAGAAATTTACAGCGTTGTCGCATGAAAATAGCGAAAATTATTTCGCAGAGATAAACAGGCCCGTTGCTCAAACAGAGCGGGTCTTTTTTTATTTTCTCTCTCCCGAGGCGCATGATTTTGATACTTACCGAAGTAAGTATTTAAATAAGTATTAAATCTTGGAATATAGTCGCGCTCGAGGGCGCGCTTCTGTTCATAAAAAAATCAGCCGGCAAAAGATTGACTACGGATGTGGAAGATGTTATTTTTATTATCCGGAGTTTTTTGAAAACTTTTATTTTCACTTGGAAAAATATTAATTGGGAGGAATAAGAATGAAAGGAAAGAAATATTTGTGGGGAGTGTCTCCGCTTAACGATTTCACCAATGAATATATAGCGGCCGAATTGGCCAAGACCTGCGATGCCGAGGAGCAGATAGTCATCGACAAGGACGGGAACGAAGTGAAGCTCTATGTCGTGGAGCATTCTTTCATAACTCGCATTTCCAAATCGGGCAAATCACAGATAAGATTCGCGGCTTATTCCAAGGAAGGGAACAGACCGTGGAGGCCTTGGCTTCTTTATAAAAAAAGACCCGGCAAGATGGCCGAGAGAGCCATGAGAATGGTGAAAAAAATAAAAAAACGGATCTGACTTCCTTCGGAGGCTTTCTTGAAAAATCAAGGAAGCCTTTTTAACTTTCCTTTGCGAGAAATTTCAGGCTGCTTGGCAATTTCTGAATGTTTTCCGAGATTGCTTCGCAGGCTCCAACGACAAACAAAGATCGTCACGCTTCACTAGCGATGGCAAAAAGTAACTGTCGTTGCGAGGGAGAGTAGAGATCATGGAAATCTCCAACAGACGAAAACCTGCCTGCAGGCAGGCAAAGATGAGCTGATCTAATCATCCCGATATTATTTTTCATATAATTTTTTCTCTTAATACCCGGTTCCGGATTTAACGTGTTTACAGTTCGGGTTTTTTATGCTAGCATTTTAAATTAGATAATAAAAAAACTTTAACGCGCAAATCCGATGCCGAACAAAAAAACACAAACCGGAAAAGATAGATCGCATATTCTGGTGAGAGGAGCTAGAGTTAATAATTTGAAAAATATCGACGTCGATATGCCGAAAAATAAATTCGTCGTGATTACGGGACTTTCCGGATCGGGTAAATCTTCTTTGGCTTTCGATACTATCTTCGCCGAAGGCAACAGGCGCTATGTGGAAGGGATGAGCTCTTATGCCAGGAGCTTTTTGGATATCTCTTCCAAACCGGACGTGGACAGCATCGAAAATCTGAGCCCGCCGATTTCCATCGATCAGAAAAGCGTAGTCAGGAGCCCGCGTTCCACGGTAGGAACGCTCACCGAGATTTACGATTATTTGCGCATACTTTTCGCCCACATAGGCGAACCCCATTGCCACATTTGTGGAAAGGTGATGAACAAAAAAAGCAACCGGGAAATTTTGGAGAGCATTTTGTCCTTTCCTGACAAGATCAGAATCATTATCTTGGCCCGGTACGGATATGAAGGCAAGGATCTGCTTTCCGCTCTTAATCGTATCAGACAGCTGGGTTATGCTAGAGTGAGGCTGGATGAAAAAATAATGACTGTCGAAGAAGCTTTCACGGCAGTGGAGGGAGATGGAAGCTTCTCCAAGATAAATATCGTTATCGACAGAATCATTCTTGATCGCAAATATCCTGATGAAGAAAGGATTTTGGATTCTATCGAGACGGCGATGAAGATCGGAAGCGGTTCGATGACGGTTCTGGCCGACAATGACAAAGAAATAAATTTCAACAGGGATTTTATCTGTCATGATTGCGGAACCAAAATAAAAGAGATAACCCCGAGAAACTTTTCGTTCAACAATCCGGAAGGAGCCTGTGAAAAATGTTCCGGATTGGGAGTAAATATGAGAGTGGATGCCGATCTTATAGTTCCCAATAAAAATCTTTCTTTGGCGGAAGGCGCCATAAAGCCCTGGGGAAGTATGGGTGATCGGAACGGAAATAACAAACACTGCATGGTGGTCCTGGATGAGCTGTCTAAGAAATTTAAATTTTCTATGGATGCGCCGGTCAAAAAGATATCCGCCAAACACTGGGATATAATTATGCGCGGAAAAAAGGATGAATTTGATGGGATTTTGAATCTTATGGAAGAAAAGTATCGTACTACCAAGTCCGACCATACCCGGAGCGAAATCGAGAAATATATGACTATGGAAACTTGTACGGCTTGCAAAGGAAAAAGGCTCAAGAAAGAATTTTTGAATATTTTTATCGATGGCAAGAGCATAGATGATTGGGTCAATATGGATATATTGTCTTTTATAAAATACCTAAATAATTTGAACAAGGATAGAATATCAAAATATGATAATGTTGCGCAATCGCTCATCGGAGAAGTCTTAAGCCGTCTGGAAACCTTGGACAATGTCGGGTTGGGATATCTGAGCCTGTCGAGAGGCACGCAGACCATTTCGGGAGGAGAAGCGCAAAGAATCAGGCTGGCCACCCAGATAAAGTCCAAGCTTACGGGAATAATTTATGTCTTGGATGAGCCTTCCATCGGACTTCACAGCCGGGACAATCAGAAACTTATCAATACTATCAGGTCCTTGCGCGACGCGGATAATTCTCTCATAGTTGTGGAGCACGACCGGGAGTTTATGAAAGCCTCAGACTGGATAATCGATATGGGCAAAGGCGCCGGAGAAGAAGGGGGAGAGGTTATTTTTAATGGAACGATGGCTCAGATGAGCAGAAGCAAAAGCTCAACCGCCCAGTACGTAAACGGAAAGAAAAAAGTTTTTGAGAAAATTTCCAAAAGAAATGGCGGAAAAAAATTTATAGAAGTCATAGGCGCCGGAGAGAATAACCTGAAAAATATATATTTCAAGCTTCCCTTGGAAAGGCTGGTCGTAGTCTGCGGGGTTTCCGGATCGGGGAAATCAACCATGGTCAACGATATACTGGCGCGGATCCTGAGCAATCATTTTTACAGGACCAAGACCAAGCCCGGAAAACACAAAAAAACGAAAGGACTAGGCAATATCAATAAGGTGGTAAACGTGACTCAGGCGCCGATCGGTAAAACTCCCCGTTCCAATGCGGCCACCTATACGGGAGTCTTTTCCCATATCAGAGATATATTTGCCAGGACTGAAGAGGCCGGCAACAGGAAATATACGGCCAGCCGTTTCAGTTTCAATATAAAAGGAGGGCGTTGCGAAGTCTGTCAGGGAGAGGGCAAGAGAAAGATAGAGATGCACCTTCTTCCCGATATGTATGTGGAGTGCGAGGCCTGCGATGGAACCCGGTATAACAAAAAGACTCTGGAAATAGAATATCAAGGCGCCAATATAGCCGAAGTTCTGGAAATGAGCGTCGGGTATGCTTTGAAATTTTTCAAAAAGCATCCCTTGATTTACGAAAAGCTGAAAGTTATGGAAGACGTGGGGCTGGGCTATCTAAAACTCGGCCAGAGCGCCGTGGAGCTTTCCGGCGGAGAAGCCCAGAGGATAAAGCTGGCCACCGAATTAGCGAGAAAATCCACGGGAAAAACTCTTTATATTTTGGACGAACCGACGGTGGGTCTTCATTTTGACGATATCCGGAAGCTTTTGATGGTCTGCGAAGCGCTGGTGGAAAAAGGCAATTCCGTCCTTATTGTCGAGCATAATGAGGACGTCATAAAGAGCGCCGACTGGGTCATCGAGCTCGGTCCGGAAGGGGGAGAAGAGGGAGGTTATGTGATTTTTGAAGGGACTCCCGAAAAGTTGGAAAATAATAAAGAAAGCCCGACAGGAAGATATCTATAGGAAAATCCGAAATACTAAACTCTAAATTCCGAATGAATTAAAAATCCAAATATTCTAAATGCTACTTTTTTTGGGATTCGATGTTCGATTTTTAAAATTTATTTGGAATTTCGTAATTTTTTATCTCGAATTTTAAAAGCTTATGGCCGATAATCTGGATAAAAAAATTTTGAGCACAGTCTGTTATTATGATGTTTTTGATTATCCTCTTACTTCTTTTGAGATCTACAAACATATTGTAGAAATAAAAAGCGATAATGAGAGGAGAGAGGATGAAAGCATAAGCATAGCGGATGTTTGGGAGAGGATGAGGGAGAGCGGTCTGGGAAGATTCATCGAAAGAAAGAACGGGATGTATTTTCTAAGAGGGAGAGAAGATCTGGTCGGGCAAAGGATCGAAAGGGACAAAATTTCGGTCGCCAAAATAAAAAAATTACGGAAGGTCGTTTATTTTCTGCGCCTGGTTCCTTTTGTGCGGATGATCGCCGTTACCGGACGGCTGGCGATGAAAAACGCCAAGATGGACAGCGATTGGGATGTGTTGGTAGCGGTCAAGGGCGGAAGGATTTGGATGGGAAGGACGTTGATTACGTTGGTTTGCCACTGTTTGGGAAAAAGGAGGCATCACAATAAGACCAAAGACAGGGTCTGTCTCAATTATTTCATAACCGCCGATTCTTTGGAAATAAGGAACAAGGATCTTTTCTCCGCCAACGAATATTTTTTCTGCATCCCCATTTTCGATGCGGGGAAATATTTCAAAAAATTCCAACTCAGAAACAGGTGGATAAGAAGATACAAACCTAATTACTATCTGTCCGAGAGCGGAAATATGAAAGCTGTCGATGATCCTTACGCGGTGAAATTTTTGAGGAAGCTTATGGAAAAAATATTAGACTGGAACCGGCTGGAAGATTTTCTTGGAAAAATAGAATTGAAAAAAATAGAAAATAATCCCAATACCAAGAAAGAGGATGGATTGATAGCGGCCGATAGAAAGGCTCTGATTTTTCTTCCCGAACCCCAGGGTCCCGGAGTATTTGAAGAATTCAAAAGAAGGATAAACGGCCTGGCGCCGGATTAAAAATATGAAAATTTTTATCGATTTTGACGATGTCATTTTCAACACCAATAAATTCAAAGATGACCTGATCAAGATTTTTCTGGATAATGGCGTTTCGGAAGAGGAATTCAAGGATCACTATTATAATTATCCGCCCAATACGGACGGTGATGCTAGATTGAAAACATATTTTTTCGAAAGGCACATAAAGGTGCTTGGAGAAAATATTGACATAGATGAAGATAAGTTGAAGAAAGATGTCTCTGATTTTTTTTCCGATACTAGTTCCTATGTTTTTCCCGATGCAATCGATTTTTTAAACAGTTTTGAAAAAAATGATCTTTGCATAGTTTCTTTCGGAGGCAGGGAGCTTCTGGAGATGAAAATCGGAAACTCAGGAGTCACTAATCTTGTAAGGGATGTTATACTGACTGAGGAGCTGAAAGAATCTGCAATCGGCGATTCGATAAGGAGAGAGAAAATAAAGCGCTATGAAGATAAATTTTTCTTGGATGATAGGATGGATCAGATAAAGAGCGTCAAGGAAAAATTTCCCGAAATAAAAACTATATTGATAAAGAGACCGGAAGGCCGTTATGATGACAAGCCTGGCGATTGTTGTGATTTTGTAGCAAAAGATTTGAGGGAGGCCGATAAAATAATCAATGGAAATTCATAATACATAATTCTCAATTAATAATTAATTCAGATAATATATGTGCGGAATAGTGGGATACATCGGCAGAAAGGAGGCTCATCCGATCCTGCTGGACGGACTCAAACGCTTGGAATACCGGGGATATGACAGCGCGGGGCTGGCAATTTCTGATGGAAAAAAAATTTCCGTTTTCAAATCGGCGGGAAAAATTATAGAATTGGAGAAAAAAATCGGAAAAAAACCCATAAGCGGAAGCGCCGGTATAGCCCATACCCGCTGGGCGACGCACGGAAAGCCCAGCACCAAAAACTCTCATCCGCACTGCGATTGCAATAAGAATATCTTTCTGGTGCATAACGGCATAATCGAAAATTATCAAGAACTTAAGGAAAACTTGTCTCGGAAAGGCCACAAGTTCAGATCGGGAACCGACAGCGAAGTCATAGCGCATATGATCGAGGAATTCGGAAAAAAATACGATTTCAGGGAAGCTGTGATGGAAACTTTGAAAATACTCAAAGGCACTTACGGACTGGCGATCATGAGCAAGGATTTTCCGGATGAGATAATAATCGCGCGAAGCGGAAGCCCCTTGATTTTGGGAGTAGGAAAAGGAGAGTTCATAATCGCTTCGGACGCTTCGGCGATAATCAGGCATACCAACAAGGTGGTTTATTTGGAAGACGGGGAACTGGCAGTAGTGGGCAAAGACGGATATGAAATAACCAATGTCAGGAATCATTCGATAAAGAAAAAAATATCGGAAGTGGACTGGTCTTTTGATAAGGCTCAGAAGCAGGGATTTGAACATTTTATGCTTAAGGAAATTTTCGACCAGCCCGGAGCCGTGAGGGACGCGATCCGCGGACGATTGGTAGCCGAAGAGGGAGTTGCACGGCTGGGAGGGCTCAGGAACGTGGAAGAGGAGTTGAAAAAGATCGACAAGATAATAATAGTTTCCTGTGGAACTTCTTATTACGCCGGACTGGTCGGAGAATATATGCTGGAAGAATATGCCGGAGTTCCGGTCGAGGTGGAGTATGCCAGCGAATTCCGTTATCGCAAGCCGATTCTTAACAAAAGAACCGCCGTTCTGGCGATTTCCCAATCTGGAGAAACAGCCGATACGCTTGCGGCTATCAGGGAAGCCAAGAATAAGGGCGCTTTGGTTTTGGGAATCGTCAACGTTGTCGGGTCGACTATCGCCAGAGAAACCGATTCCGGGATTTATAACCATGCCGGTCCGGAAATAGGAGTGGCTTCTACCAAGGCCTTCACTTCCCAGCTGAGCATTTTGTCCATGCTGGCCCTGAAGCTGGGAAGGCAGAGGGAAATGTCGTTAGTGATGGGAAAAAGGATCGCTGGAGATCTCGAGAAAATTCCCAAGCTTATAGAGAAAGTTTTGAAAGAATCCAAAGCGATAAAAAAAATAGCCAAAAAATATTCAAAATATGGTAATTTTCTCTATCTGGGAAGAAAGTACAACTGCCCGATCGCTTACGAGGGCGCTCTCAAGATAAAAGAGATTTCTTATGTCCACGCCGAAGGCTATCCTTCCGGAGAGATGAAGCACGGACCCATCGCTCTTATCGACAAAGATTTTCCCTCCATATTCGTCGTTCCCAAAGACAGCGTCTATGAAAAAAATATTTCTGGAATGGAAGAGATCAAGGCGCGGGGAGGAAAGATAATCGCCGTGGCCACCCAGGGAGACAAGGAAATTAAGAAAGTGGCCGACGATGTCATCTATATACCCAAGACTCTTGAAATTCTCACCCCGCTTCTTTCAGTCGTTCCTCTCCAGCTTCTGGCTTATTATGTCGGAGTTTCCAAGGGATATGACGTGGACAAACCGAGGAATTTGGCTAAATCCGTTACTGTGGAATAGGATGCTAAATCAAAAATCCGAATCATGAAATCCGAAATAAATTATAATTTTATAATTTGAAAATTTTTTTAAAACATTTTTTATCCCGGCGCTTAGAAACTTATTGATATTTCCATGAGAAAATCCAAAAAAAACCTGTTAGATGTCGTAAACAACCCGCAGGATCTTAAAAAGATACCGGAGGATAAGCTTCCCCAACTATGCGATGAGCTGAGAGATTTTGTGATTGAAGGCGTTTCCAGAACCGGCGGGCATTTCGGTTCCAATCTGGGAGTGGTGGAGCTGACGGTGGCTTTGCACCGGGTCTTTGATACTCCGAAGGATCTCCTTGTCTGGGACGTGGGACACCAGACCTATCCGCACAAAATTTTGACTGGAAGAAAAAACAAATTTCATACCATCAGAAAAAAAGGGGGACTGGCGCCTTTTCCCAAAAGGGAAGAGAGCGAGTATGACACCTTTGATGTGGGGCACTCCAGTACTTCGATCAGTGCGGCGGTGGGAATGAGCATTGCCAACAGGAATAAAAAGAAAAAACCGCGCATAACGGCGGTGATAGGAGACGGGGCGCTGACCGGAGGGATGGCTTTTGAGGCGCTCAATCATGCCGGGGATATAAAGGCGGATATTTTAATAGTGCTTAATGACAACGAGATGTCCATTTCTCCCAATGTCGGGGGTATGAAAAAATATCTGACTCGTCTCATTTCGTCTCCCGCGTACCTGAATTTCAGAGATAAGGGAAGAAAAATACTTGAAAATGTTCCTTCCATAAAGGAATTTGTCATAAAGGCCGAGAGCCGTACCAGGGGAATGATAAGTCCGGGAACCATTTTTGAAGAGCTGGGATTCGATTATTACGGTCCGATTGACGGGCATGACGTAAAAAATCTTGTCGAGATCCTTTCCAATCTCAAGGAAGTGAAAGGCCCGAAAATCCTCCATGTCATTACTAAAAAGGGCAAAGGATACGCTCCGGCTGAAAAAGACGTTTGCTCCCTTCACGCCACTAAGCCCTTTGATCCGATAACGGGAAAGGCCAGCGGAGGCGGAGAAAGAAAAATCAGATATACGGATGTTTTTTCCGATTGGATTCTTAAGGCCGGGGAAAAATACAAGAATCTCCATGCCATTACTCCGGCGATGTGCGAAGGTTCCGGACTGGCCAAATTCAGAGAAAAATTTCCCGATCGCTATCATGATGTGGGAATCGCTGAACAGCATGCGGTAACCTTGGCCGCGGGGCTGGCGGTCCGTGACCAGAAGCCGGTAGTGGCGATTTATTCTACTTTTTTGCAGCGCGCTTTGGACCAGCTCATCCATGACGTGGCTCTTCAAGATCTGGATGTTCTTTTTGCGATTGATCGGGCGGGAATAGTGGGGCCGGACGGAGCGACTCACGCGGGAAGTTTCGATCTTTCTCTTCTGAGAGCCGTTCCCAATATGGTCGTGATGGCGCCTGCGGACGAAAACGAATGTTATGGGATGCTTCAATCCGGACTAAGGCACAGAGGTCCGGCAGCGGTCAGATATCCGAGATCGGAAGGAACGGAAAAATATTTTTCGCAAAAGGCCAGAGCGATAAGAATAGGCAAGGCCGAGGTTTTGAGAAAAGGTAAATCTTCCGGTCGGAGGCTTGCGATCCTGGCTTTCGGCGCGATGGTCCAAGTTTCCCGGAAAGCGGCGGAAAAATTGGACGCCACTTTGGTAAATATGCGATTTATAAAACCGTTGGACGAGGAGATGCTTAAAAAACTTTCCGAGAAGAATGATTATTTCATCACGGTCGAAGACAATGCCGTCAAAGGAGGGGCGGGGAGCGCGGTCGATGAATTCGTTTTGAACAATGATCTCCAGGTGAAAGTAAAAAACCTCGGTCTTCCGGACAGGTTTTTATCTCACGGCACTAGGGAAGAAGTTTTGTCTGATGCAGGACTGGATGAAGAGGGAATTTTGAAGTCGGTTGAAAATATTTTAAAAAATTAGATTTTTTAATAAAAAATATATTTTTTAGGCAAAATAAACGGCCAAATCAATGAAATTCATTGATTTGGCCGTTTAAAATCAGGCTTTTATAGATCTTTAAAAAAATTGTTTTCGGATGCTTTCCGAGCGATTTTTTAACTTTTTTGATAAGATTGTTATAAGCGACTCAAGATATATTTTTCATATCGTAAAACAGTTAATTTCCGCTTGAAAATATGTTATAATATGCGAAGAAAATGATATAAAGATTATCTAGGAGTTGGGCATAGCTTGCTTATGGCGAAAAGCCATTTTCTTGCGGTAAAAGAAGAAAATTAAATAAAAATATAAAAAGTTGGCATCAATCCATCTATTTTTGAGTGCATGAATTTTCGGTCAAATAGAAAAAATAAAATAAAAAAACTTGAAGAAAAAGCTTATAAAAAAAACTTTTTACTTTTAATATTTATTTTAAAAGAGATCCTGCTCCGATCGAAAGTGATATTTTTTACAAGAAAATGGAAGTATTTTTCTATCGCGATTTTTATCTTGGTGCTGGTCAGCGCTTCCTTCTCGGTTTATAGAAAGACATCGGTCAAAGCCGCCACTTTTGATTTCCTCCAGTCCATGTGGCAAGGAGTTCCGGCGGGGAGTAGCGGATCTCATCCGGATGACCAGTCCGATTTTACGGATTATACTTCCAAAACCGACCATATTTCGCTTAGCGGAGGATCGGATCCTTATGAAAGCGTAACTATCGCCGAGCTTAATCCCGATCCGGTGTCGCACACTCTGGACGCGGATTTCAATTCCGGATCTCCTACAAAAAATCAGACGACTGTTTCCGGAAACAGTGTGACGCTCAGCCCTTTGCCGACCACCGGCGACGGATCGGACGGAAATCTTTCCATCTCAAGTTCATTCAACATCAACACCCAGACCAACGGAAACGGAGGGCGCACCTGCGCGGACGGAATTTCCTACAACGTGATTTCTCTTACCGCCAATACTGCCACCCTTTCCGCCGCTCCTCCGGCCGGATGTTTTTCCCAAGGAGACCAAGTGATGCTTGCGAATATGCAGGGGGA
>JAQVJM010000027.1 GCA_028695135.1 Candidatus Moraniibacteriota bacterium
ATATTTGTTTTCAATAATAATATCCGTTATCGGGCTTTTTATGAGCCCTGTTTTCGCTTATGCCGGGTATGATTGCTATGTCGATGCCGATGCCGATAGCGGGGGAGACGGGAGCGAGAGTGCGCCTTATACAAAAATATCCAAGGCGCTTGAAGAAGGATGTAGGGAAATATATGTTAAAGAAGGAAATTATTCGGATGCTATAACTCTAGGGAATGACGTAAAAATAAGAGGCGAAAGCAGGGACAAGGCAATCATAAAAGGAAAGATAACAATGAAGAACGGGTCTCAATTGGAGAAGGTCGGGATTCAATCCGGAGGGGTATATGTTGATAAGGACGCCAATGCCAAGATTGCAGAAGTTGATATTAAAGGAGCGGCTACCGGAGTGGAAACTTACGGCAAAGGAAAATTGACTGTTGAAAAGACCAAAATCTATGGCAACGGAAAAGGTTTTTATATCCAAGCGGGAAAAAGCGTGAGTATAAAGTCCTCGGAAATTTATGACAACTTGGAGGAAGGAATTGATATCAGAGCCAATGTTGACGGAATAATTTCGGGAAATATCATTGAAGACAATGGGGAGAGTGGAATAGAGGTAATTTTAGGTAAAGCCGAGCTAAAAATATCCAATAACAAGATAAAAAACAACGGATCAAGCGGTATAGCGACGCAATTTTATGATCATGCCGACAATTTAGGAGACCTGGAAATAAATTCAAACATCATAAGTGGAAACAAGAATTATGCGGTCGATTGCAAATTGCCGAGCGGAGGGAGTCCTACTGAAGGATATTGGACTAATTCTTTGACGCTTATAGGAAATACCATTTCTGGGAACAAAAGCGGAGATTTCGCCTCCAAATGCAAGCTGGGAACATTAAAGATTGACAATGCCACTAAGACTAAAGAAGAGATAGAAGCCGAGGAGAAAGCCAAACAAGAAGCTTTGGAAAAATACAAAGAGGCTCCGGGAGAAATTTTGGGAGATGTAAAAGTCCTTGAGACCAATACCGGTTATCTGAATCTGAGGGAGGGGCCGACAATGGATTATAATATTGTAGGAACGCTCAAAACAGGGGAGGAATACGGCTATAGCGTCCAAGAGAATGGCTGGTACAAAGTTTCAGTGAGCGATAGCCTTTGGGGATGGGCCTCGGGAGCTTTTTTGGAGGAGATCATAAAAGAAGAACCTGTCGAGGAACCGACGCAAGAAAATATCCAGGAAGAAACAGAGGTTGAACCGACGCTTCCGGTGGAGATTTCCGGTCAATCTGATAATGAAAACGACGAAGAAAAAAAAGATTATAAAAATTTGATTATTGCGGGAATCACAGCCGGAACAGCCCTATTGTTGATAATTTTGCTCTTTTCTCCTTTGGCGGACAGAATTTTCAAGAAAAAGGAAAAAGAATTTGTCTTTACGGAAAATAAAGATTTTGACGGCGATAGATATTAGCTGATCGCAGTATTTTTTAAATAATAATTATTCAATAAGTAAAAATAAAAAAATGGACAAAAGAATCTTAATCATAATCGTAGTAGTTCTGGGATCGATTGTCGCGTATAGATATATGAATTTTGGCGTAAATTCTGGAATGTCCGGCACGGAAAAAGAAAATTTGGCAGAAGATGCCAGATTAAAAGACGATGAAGATAATCAATTAAGCAATAAGGAAAATATGGAATTAAAAATAGATATCATCCAAGAAGGATCCGGGGAAAAATCGGTCAAAGAAGGGGATACGGTGAGCGTCCATTATACGGGAAAACTTGAGGACGGCTCTAAGTTCGACTCCAGCGTCGACAGAGGAACACCTTTTGAATTTACGATCGGGGCAGGGATGGTTATCGAAGGATGGGAGAAGGGGTTTATCGGCATGAAAGTCGGAGAAAAGAGGACGCTCACTATCCCATCCGAGATGGGATACGGTTCTCAGGGAGCCGGTGGAATTATTCCTCCGGACGCAACGCTTATTTTCGATGTGGAATTACTGGAGATAAAATAAGATTATTTTAAATTTACGATTGCAAAAAGCCTTATTAAAAAGGCTTTTTTGATGCAGAAAAAACCCTTGACGTGATCTTTGTTTCTGGTATAATAGGTTGCGTGTTTAAAAAATAGTTCCCTTATGAGGGTGCTTTTTTAATTGAAATAAAAACACAATGAATGTCTTTCTGAGAGAAAGACAGGTAAGAATTAAAATTAAAAATATCAGTAAACAAAATAATTTTTTGCCAACAGCCCTAAGGGCGGCGATATTGATTTTTTTATTCTCAATGTCGATTGTCGCTGGTTGCGCAAAAGCTTCCGAAGAAAAAAGAATGATTTCGGAAAATAGTAAGAACAAATTCGATAATCTCAAGGAGCTGGCCCATACGGACATTTCTGACATAAAAAGGGGCTTCAACGGCGCTCCTTATGAATTGCCGAACCGGTTGGAAATCGAGGAAGCGGTCGATTTTGCCAGCAGTCTGACCGGAGTCAGGAAAGAATTCCTGATGGGAATGCTCTCTATGGAATCAAATTTCGGAAAAAATACCGGTAAATGCACCTATCAGGAAGTTGAAGATGGGGCGGAGAAGTCATATAAAAAAGGACTTTTGAGCCGTAGAGCATGGAATACTTTTCAAAATCGGAGGGAAATAATAAAAGATATTGCCGGAGATCTGGGCTATGATTATAGGAAAATCAAAGTGTCTTGTAATCCTTCCCGCTATAACGGGACGGGTGGAGCGATGGGAATTCCACAATTTATGCCGGACACCTGGATGGAATACAAGGACAGGATTTCCGAAGCGGTAGGAAAGAAAAATCCCGATCCTTGGAATGCCAAAGACGGAGTCGTGGCAATGGCTTTGAAATTGTCGGATGTTCCGGGAGTCAAATCCCATGACAGATGGTCGGAAAGAAATGCTGCTAAATTATATCTTTCAGGAACCACTTCATGGAAATACGATTGGTACGCCAATCAAGTCGTTTATTGGAGTGAAATCAAAAAATCGGTCAGTTAATTTAAAAAAATATTCAGCCAATAATTTTTTGAACCGTTTCCTATCTTTGCGTAAAGGCGCAAAATATGTTAAGATGTTTTGACTCAGTTTTTTCGACTGATTTTTTCTTAAAAAATATTTTTAGAGATGAAATTCAAAATATCATCAAAATTCAAGCCGACAGGCGATCAACCAAAAGCGATTAAGGAATTGGTAAAGGGAATAAGATCCGGAAACAAATATCAGACTCTTCTTGGAGTGACAGGATCGGGGAAGACTTTTACCATTGCTAATGTAATCGAAAAAGTTCAAAAACCAACTCTGGTAATCGCACCTAACAAAACTCTAGCGGCGCAACTAACCCAGGAATTCAGGGCGTTTTTCCCAAAGAACGCAGTGGAATATTTTGTTTCTTATTATGATTATTATCAGCCGGAAGCCTATGTGAGCTCGACTGACACTTATATTGAAAAAGAAGCGCAAATTAACGAAGAAATTGATAAGCTTCGCCATAGCGCGACAGCTTCTTTGCTTTCGAGGAAGGATGTTATTATCGTGGCCAGTGTTTCCTGCATTTACGGCTTGGGGAGTCCGGATAGGTATGAGGAAATTTCTTTTAGGATAAAAAAAGGACAGAAAATTTCCAGGGAAGAAATCATTGAAAAGCTCATAGAAATGTATTATGTGCGAAGCGAGATACTCGAAAGAGGGAGATTTAGAGCTGTCGGTGACACAATAGAAGTCGTTCTTCCCGGCAGGGAGTCGATAATTCGAATTGAATTAGGAGATGGGGAAGTATTTAGCATTTCGGAAAGAGACTTATTTACCCAAGAAAATCTTAGTTCTCTTGATCAGACTATGATTTTTCCGGCCAAGCATTTCGTAATGCCGGAGGAGAATATCGAAGATGTTTTGGATGAGATTATGAGAGATATGAAAAAGAGAGTGGAATATTTCAGGAGAAATGGAAAGTTTTTAGAGGCGGAAAGGATTAAAAAAAGAACCAAGTATGATGTGGAAATGATGAGAGAGGTTGGATATTGCAATGGAATTGAAAATTATTCAAGATATCTTACAAGGAGAAGGCCCGGAGAAGCGCCGTACACTTTAATCGATTATTTCGACAAAGATTTTCTTGTAGTCATAGACGAGTCTCATGTGGCGGTACCTCAAATTGGCGGTATGTATGCGGGGGATAAATCCAGAAAGAAAAATCTAGTTGATAACGGATTTCGCCTTCCAAGCGCTATGGACAATCGACCTCTGAAGTTTGAAGAATTTGAAAAGAAAATTAATCAGATGATTATGGTGAGCGCCACTCCGGCTAAGTTCGAATTGTTAAAAAGCATAGAATGCTCCCCCTTCGGAAAAGGGGGATTAAAGGGGGATTTGAAAGATAATCCAAGTATTACTAATCCCTCCCTAGCTCTCCCTTTACAAAAGGGAGAGAAAATGGGAATAGTTCAACAAATAATCCGTCCGACCGGACTTATTGATCCGGAACTTCTGGTGAGGTCAGCTAAAACTCAAGTGAGGGATATCTTGGAAGAAATTAAAAAAGTATCTGCGAAAGGAGAGAGAATTCTTATTACCACGTTAACAAAGAAACAGTCTGAAAATCTAGCAGAGTTTTTGAAAGAAAATAAGATAAAATCGCAGTATCTTCACAGCGATGTTGAAACCCTGGACAGAATAAAAATTCTGGAAAATTTGCGAAAAGGAAAATTTGATGTTTTGGTGGGAGTAAATCTTCTTCGAGAAGGATTAGATCTCCCGGAAGTTTCTCTGGTGGCGATTTTTGATGCTGACAAAGAAGGATTTCTTCGCAATGAAACCTCTCTAATTCAGACTATCGGTAGAGCGGCCAGGAATGTCAGCGGACGAGTCATTCTTTATGCCGACAGGGTGACAGGTTCTCTTAAAAACGCAATTCAAGAAACTGAAAGAAGAAGAGAAATCCAGTTGGCTTATAATAAAAAGCACAAAATCACTCCCAAGACCATTAAAAAGAAGATCGAATCTATTGTGGATCATGAAATCAAGCCCGAAGTTTCCAGGGAGTTTGTTAAACTGGAAACCCTTGAGGATGTAAATGGGTACATTAAACAGAAAGAAAAAGAAATGAAAGAAGCAGCTAAAAATTTAGAGTTTGAAAAGGCTTCAGTTATAAGGGATGAAATATATGAGTTAAGAAAGATGCAGGTTAAATAATATTTACTTTATAAATTTAAAACGAGGAATTTCTTTTCCGTCAACTTTAACATTCTCTTGAAACATTGATAGGGGTCTAACCCAAATAGAGCCTTTTCCGTGAGTTCTACATTCATATAGAGCCTCATATACTACGTATTTATCTAATGTTTCACTATGACTGGCAATATGCAAAACTTTCACTTCGCCACCTTTGTAATGTTTATAAATTCCGATTTTTAATTCTGTCATGGTGATTTAAATTATTTTTAATTATTGGGCGAATATTGTATATTATCCAAATCCTGCTATAATAGATTGCACGTTTGAATTGTAGCAAGTGGTGGAGGGGAGTGCAATTGTTTAAAAAGCTCCTTCTTTAGAAAAGGGGGTGGGGGGATTTGAAAGACTGTATATTGTCTTAAGCTAAGAAGAAAGTTTTGAGGCGTTATATTATCTTTCAAATCCCTCTGTCATCCTAATCGTATGACATCTCCCTTTTCCAAAGGGAGAGTTAGTGAAAATAATTATGCAAGATAAAATACTCATAAAGGGAGCAAGGGAACATAATTTGAAGAATATCGATCTCGTGCTTCCTAGAAACAAATTCATAGTTTTTACGGGGCTTTCCGGATCCGGGAAGAGCACCCTGGCTTTTGATACTATTTTTGCCGAAGGGCAGAGGAGATATCTAGAGAGCCTCTCTTCATATGCCAGGCAGTTTTTGGGACAGATGGATAAGCCGGATGTCGACTATATTGAAGGACTTTCTCCGGCGATTTCAATCGACCAAAAATCGGTTTCGAGAAACCCTCGCTCAACTGTGGGAACTATTACAGAAATCCATGATTATCTGAGACTCCTGTATGCAAAAATCGGGATTCCTCACTGTCCGATCTGCGGAAGAGAAATCACCACTCTTTCAATCGATGAGATAGTTGATCGTATTTTGGAAATCGGAGAGGGAAAGAAGGTAGCGATAGTTTCTCCCGTTGTTCGCCAAAGAAAAGGGGAATACTCCACGCTTTTGGAAAACATGTTTAAGAGTGGATATTCCAAAGCCAGGGTTAACGGAAAAATGATCAAATTATCCGATTGGAAGGATGTGAAACTGGAAAGATACAAAAAACACAGCATTGATATTTTTATCGATGAAATTGAAATCAGCGATAAGAATATGAGCAGAATGTTTGAAGCGGTAGAACGCGCGCTTAAATTGTCTCAAGGAATTGTAAAATCTGTAAGCGGGAAAAAGGAAATGACATTTAACCAGAACTTTTCTTGTCCTGAGCATGAAATTGAGTTTCCGGAATTGGAGCCAAGGCTTTTTTCTTTCAATTCTCCTTACGGAGCTTGCGGAGAATGCGAAGGACTGGGAAGCAAAAAGGAAATTGATGAAAACCTGATCATTCCCGACAAAAGCAAAACCATCGGAGAAGGAGCGATAATGCCTTGGAGCTACAAACAAAATAATTACCAAGGAACCATTTTAAGAGCAGTGACTAACTATTATCATATTCCGGATAATGTGCGCATTAAAGATTTGTCCAAAAAAGATTTGGATATTCTTCTGTATGGAACTGAGGATGAAGATTTGATTCAAGTGCGTTATCATTTCCGAACCGGAGTGCGCAGTTATTACATGACTTGGAAAGGAGTGGTTGGCTGGCTCAATGACAGATACAGAAAAACATCTTCCGATGCGGTTAGAAACGATATTGAGAAATACATGAGCCATAATCCTTGTTCCAGATGCAAAGGATCTCGTTATCGCAATGAGGTTTTATTGGTGAAAGTAAAAGGAAAAAATATTGATGAAATTTCTCGAGAAAATATCCAGAGTACTTTGGAATTTTTTGAAAACATAAAATTGAATCC
Organism: Candidatus Moraniibacteriota bacterium; assembly: GCA_028695135.1. GTDB lineage: Bacteria > Patescibacteriota > Minisyncoccia > Moranbacterales > UBA9337 > STE-63. The sequence goes on from JAQVJM010000027.1 coordinate 7,063, forward strand.
GCAGGAAAAGTTGATTGCCGAAAGAATTATTCAGGAAATTAAAAATCGACTGCAGTTTTTGAATGACGTCGGACTTAATTATTTGACTCTTTCTCGTGGAGCGCAGACACTCTCCGGAGGAGAATCTCAAAGAATAAGACTGGCTTCACAAATCGGGTCTCAATTAGTGGGCGTGCTTTATATTTTGGACGAGCCTTCGATTGGATTACATGCACGTGACAATACTCGCTTATTAAACACGCTTAAAAATTTGCGAAATCTGGGAAATACCGTAATCGCTATTGAGCATGATGAGGAGACTATGCGAAATGCCGATTTTCTTGTGGATATCGGACCGAGGGCCGGAAAGCATGGAGGAGAAATTGTGGCGCATGGGTCTCCGGAGGAGGTTTTAAAAAGCAATAAATCCATCACGGCCAAGTATCTAAATGGAAAAGAAAAGATTGAGGTTCCACAAGAAAGGAGAAGAGGCAAAAAGAGCGTAATTCTTAAGGGTGCCAGAGAGCACAATCTTAAAAATATCAATGTCGAATTTCCACTCAATACTTTTACCTGTATAACCGGAGTTTCCGGATCAGGGAAATCGACGCTAATCAAAGACACTCTGTATAAAGCGCTAGCCAATAAGCTTCACAGAACACTGGAGATCCCAGGGAAACACAATGAAATCGTAGGCGATTATCAGGTCGATAGAATCATAATGGTGGATCAGGCTCCGATCGGAAGGACTCCCAGATCCAATCCGGCAACCTACACCGGACTTTTTACCCCGATTCGCGAACTTTTTACGCTTACTAAAGATGCCAAAGCTAGAGGATATGCTCCGGGAAGATTTTCTTTCAATGTTCCAGGAGGAAGGTGCGATAACTGCAAAGGAGAAGGTTTTCTTAAGATTGAAATGCAGTTTATGCCGGATGTTTATCTACCTTGTGATGTGTGCAAAGGAAAAAGATATAATCGAGAGACATTGGAAGTAAGATATAAGGGAAAAAATATTTCCGAGGTTCTCAAAATGACAGTGAGTGAGGCGATGGAATTTTTTAAAAATTTCCCTCATATTTACGATAAATTGAAAGTATTGAACGAAGTGGGATTGGGATATATCGAATTGGGACAGAGCGCAACTACTCTTTCCGGAGGAGAAGCGCAGAGGGTAAAATTGGCGACTGAACTTTCCAAGAATTCCCGAGGGCATAACTTATACATCCTGGACGAGCCGACAACCGGACTCCATTTTGACGACGTGAAAAAACTTCTCAATATTCTAAATAGGTTAGTTGATCAAGGAAATACGGTAATCGTAATTGAGCACAATATGGATGTAATAAAATCATCTGACTGGATAATAGACTTGGGACCTGAAGGGGGAGAAAATGGAGGAAAAGTAATTGTTGCCGGCGATCCGGAGGAAGTAGCGAAATGGCACAAGGAGAGCTATACCGGAAAATATTTAAAAGATGTTTTAAGAAAATAAATATTTTTCTTGAGAAAAATTAATTCTGGAACGATTCTTGCGGCAAAAGGGGCGTGCCTGTTGTGTTGGTTTTACATCAATCATTTAGTATGCTAATATACGCATATGCGTAAATCATCCATATTATTTGAATATGAAATATAAACATAAAAATAAATATAATAACAAAAGCAAGAGAAAGATAAGTACAAAAAATATCAAATTGAAGGAGAGGATTGAAAACTTCATTTATTCGGACGACCCTATGGCGAATACTACGAAATTTCTGCTGATGTTCATAGCTATTGGAGGCATAGCATTCGGCGGCGCGATCGTTCCGGGAATTTTGAAGCTTATGGACGCTTCCGCTATGCCCGAGAAAAAAGTAAGAAAATATAAGAAGAAGCAAATAAGCAATGCGCTTATAAATTTAAAAAAACAGAAGTTGATCAGGATCATTAAGGAAAAAAACGGTAAAGTCGAAGTTAAGCTTACAAATAAAGGGAAAAAGAGGCTGATCGAATTTTCCATCAACACGGTTAATATAAAGAAACCGGACAAATGGGATAAGAAATGGAGAATAGTCATGTTTGACATACCGAATGAGATGAATCCAGCCCGAGAAGCATTGCGCAGGAAAATTAAAGAACTGGGATTTTTTCAGCTTCAAAAAAGCGCATGGATCTATCCATACGAATGTGAGGATGAGATACTGTTTATCGCGGAAATATTCAAAGTTCAGAGATATGTGGAAATAATAACCGCCGACAGGATTTTGCATGATGCTGTTGCAAGGAAAAAATTCAAACTATAATTCCTTTTCTTTCTTTGTTTGCCAACTGTCTATTGGCGGTTGAAGATTTTTCTCTTCAACTATCAACTATCATATGGCTAATTTACGCATATGCATAAATTAGCCATATAGTCATCAAGTTATTAAATTATCAGTCGATAATCGGATGTATGTTTATGAATCATATCAAGGGTCATATCAAATTAAAGGATAAAATCAAAAAATTCCCAAAAGCTCCAGGAGTTTATTTTTTCAAAGATAAATCTGGAAAAGTTCTTTATATCGGTAAAGCTACTAATTTAAAGAGTAGAGCTAGTTCGTATTTGCGAAGCGATGGGCGAGCTAATGTCGATGCGATGATGGATAAGGTTTGTGATATAAAATTCCAAGAAACAGATACGGTTCTGGAGGCTTTAATATTAGAGGCTAATCTGATCAAAAAATACCAGCCGAAATACAACGTGATGGGAAAAGACGACAAGTCGTACGCGTATTTTGTGATAACAAAAGAAGATTTTCCTAGAATCCTTATTTTAAGGAAGACTGATTTAATGAAATCCCCCTTTAGAAAAAGGGGTCTGAATGCGAGTAAGCGAGTATTTAGGGGGGATTTGAAGAATAAATTTGGTATTTCTAATCCCTCTCTAGCTCTCCCTTTTCAAAAGGGAGAGAAAAGTAAGGAATATTCTAAAATCTACGGACCCTACACCTCCAAGCAGCAAATGCAGATTGCTCTTAAGATTATGAGAAGAATATTTCCTTTTCACAATCGGACTGAAAAGAGCGAGAAGGGCTGCTTGAGCTATCAAGTGGGACTTTGCCCGGGTCCTTATGATGGCGCGATATCCAAAACCGATTACAAAAAAAACATCCGGGGGATAAGAATGATTTTGGAGGGAAAAAGAAAAAGCCTTATAAAAAAACTCGAAAAAGAAATGAAAGAATATTCAGCTCGTCATGATTTCGAACATGCTGCCGAAGTGCGAAATAAAATATTTTCATTGAAGCATATACAGGATATAGCGCTCATCTCTGAAAGAGATGAGAAATCTCAAATCTCAAATCTCAAATCTCAAATCTTTCGGATTGAAGCTTACGACATTTCCAATATTTCCGGAGAATTTGCGGTGGGATCTATGGTTGTTTTCGATAATTCTCAGGGGAGTTTCGAACCCAATAAAAATGAATACCGGAAGTTTAAGATAAGAACTATTAAAGGAGCCAATGATGTCGGAATGATGAGAGAAATTCTTAAGCGAAGATTTAAAAATAATTGGAAATTGCCAGACTTGATAATCCTTGATGGCGGGAAGGGGCATGTGAATATGGGGGAAAAAATCTTGAAAGATTTTGGATTAAGAATTCCAATTGCGGGAGTGGCGAAAGGGCCGAAAAGGAAGAATTTGGAATTAAGTTCGCCGCGGCGAACGAATTCAGAATTAAGGATGGATAAAAAAAATATTTTGAAAAATAAAAAACTTTTAAAGCAGATCACCGATGAAGCGCATAGGTTTGCCATAAGATATCACAGGAAATTGAGGGAAAAGGGGCTTATTTCGGGCGATTCCTAAGGGCCTTTTTCATTTGACTTTTTGTCGATTTTATGGTATACTCGATAGAAGTAG
>JAQVJM010000005.1 GCA_028695135.1 Candidatus Moraniibacteriota bacterium
TCAGAAATCAAATTAAAAAGACCGGCATTGCCGGTCTTTTTCGATGATTTGTTTTGTGCTTAAAGTGATCGTTTTACCAATCCCTCTTCACGGTCGGAGTTTTTGACGATTTTACGAGCCTCTTTATCTCCTGCCCGTCAAACTCGGCGCTCAGGACATCCACCGACCTTATCTGGTCCAAAAATATTTTGGCGACACAGTTGCCCTTCTGGGCATTATCAATCTCGTATCCCAAGAGGATACTCCTTGTTTTTCCCGATTTCTTCTTTTCTCCGCTCGAGTATATGTCATACGGACATAACTTTCTTACGATTACGCCCTTCCCTTTCGATTTTTCGTGCTCGATATCGATGAAATTTTCCGATCTGATGGCTTCTATGATTTTTTGCTTGTCCATAAGTTTTTTTATATGAAATAAAAACAGCCAAAACCAGCTGTTGATCAATTATATGCGATTTTTTTAATTATAGGCATAATATGGCTTTTAAACGATGGTAATTAAGCATACACCATATTTGTCATAAAATCAAATTTAGAAAGATAAAAAAAGCGGGTATGCGATAAAAATCGCTCACCCGCCGGTTGCCTCATTTTAAAAAAACTAAACGGAAAGGGCTTCTTGGAAATTTTCCCGGGAAAATTTCTTTTTAAGAATATTTTTTCCCTTTTCTTCGATCTGGCGCACTCTTTCGCCAGAAAATCCGAAATCACGAGAAATGTCCTCGCGGGTTCTCTCATTTTTAGAAAAAAATCTTTCCTTTATGACATATTCTTCCCGCTCAGGAAGACTGCTCACCAGACTCCTGATTTTCCGGGCCAGATCGTTATCCATTACCGACTCTTCCGGAGTGCTTTCGGAAGAAATAAGGAAATTTATAGCTTCCTCGTCTCTAAAAATATTATTGAGAGATATTTCTTCCCCCTCGGCAAGCATACTTGTTATTTCCTCAATACTAACTCCGGTTTTATCTGAAACTTGCTTGAAAGTAGGCTCTCTCCCGAGATGTTTCTCCAGATCCCGGGCCTCCCCGAGAAGGAATCGCCTCTTATTGTATGCATCGATAGAAAGAGGAACTATCCGCGAATAACGTTTGGTTATAGCTATTCCTATCGCCTGGCGGATCCACCAGGAAGCATAGTTAGAGAAGGTTTTTCCTTCTCTGTAATCAAACTTTTCCGCCGCGCGGAAAAGCCCGATATTTCCCTCCTGGATGAGATCGGGAAAAATATCAAATTTGTTTATCTTCCGGGCATATGACCCGGCGATCGATATCACTAGGCGCAGATTGGCTATGATGAGTTTCCTTATGGCCTCTTTGCGCGCTGTTTCTTTTCCTTCCAAAATTATTTTTCCCTGTTCAACTTCCTCTTCTCTGCTGAGCAGAGGGAACTTCGACACATCCTTCATATAAATATGGAGATATGAAGGAATTCCATCCATCTTTCCATTTTTTTTCATGACTGTCGCCCCCCTTTTTTTATGATTATCAATGAACCGAAACATTTGATGATACAATAAAAAGTATTCTGTGTCAATAGCTGAAAGGCATCATATCGGAGCCGAGGGAAATTAAACGGCCAAATCAATAAACCTATTGATTTGGCCGTTTAAAAGAGATATTTGAAAATATAATCTTTACCAGCTTCCGCCTCCTCCGCCACCGCCACCGCCTCCGGATCCTCCTCCGGAAAATCCGGATCCGCCTCCGGAAGCCGATGAAGGACTAGATATGATCGTAGAATCGGCTGAAGATGAAAAATTGCTCAAGCTGTCAGCCAATGCTATCGATGAAAAATTTGTTCCGGCCGGATCCGAATACCATTCGGGACTGCCCTGATAGATGTCCTTGAACTGCTGTGCCCATTCCTTGTAAACTCCCAGCGCCATGGCATAAGGAAGGAGCTTTTCAAAGTGTTCAGGATTTTTCCGGGGAGCATTATGGAATTTAAGCCTTTCTTTTTCGGCGACTTTCATATATTCCTTGAGTCCCAATATATGCTCGCGCGCTAGGACTCCTTTTTGGGTCTTTACCGACATTATAAAAGAGAAAGCTGCAATTATTATTCCGGAAATGACCAATGACAATACTCCTATGAAGCCGAAAAAAGGCGCCGCCAGAAATGACAAGAAAGCGACTGCTAATCCGGAAACCAGATAGACGGCCTTAGTGGTGACGGGGTTTCTGGGAAAATATCCCTTGCTTACCAGCGAATCATAAGCGTTATCGGTGATCTTTTTCAGATTCTGGTAAAATTTATTGGTAAGCGAAGACAGCTTGACGGTTTTTCCGATCCCGCCCGATCCGAATATCCCCTTCATTATCTCTCTATCGAACTCGTTTTTAAGATCGTCGGCTTCTTTGAGTTTCTCAAATTTGTAATCTGCAGTTTTGAAGAGCAAAATTTTGTCTTCAGTCTTTATGATTTTGAGATATCCTCTCACAGCCAGATCGATAATCTCCGAAGAAACATCTTTATTGTGAGCGCTTTCATCGACCAAGGTTCCTGCTTCCAATGGAGTGAGATTGTCTGGAGCTTCATATTGCGCAACGATCGTTCCGCGACCTTTGGGATCCCGGCCTTTCTTCCTCCAGCGGTCAAACATAAAGATAAGAACGATGAAGGGAATAAAAGCAATCCAGTTGTCCTTGAGCGTTTCCAGCAGATTGGAAATTACGGACGGCTCGGCGACCGTTCCCTTGGGAAATCCGACGACGATCGTCATTCCTTCATTGGGAGAAAGATCGCGGCTTGAAAAATTTATTTCGTTCTGGCTAGTTTCATATACGCATCTTTCTTGGCTGCCATAATATCCTACGAAACATTCATTTTGCGCGCTTTCGGATCCTTCCGGAAGGATGGCTTTGGCGCTGATATTTTCTATGGGGATATCCCATCCGTTTCCGATCGCGTTCCAATAAAATTCGTCGTGATCATCGAAGTAATTCAAAGCCCGCCTGACTTTATAGCTTATTATGTAGATTTTTTGGCCGGTCACATATCTATCAGCGTCGCCTATCTTTATGGAAACATTTCCTCCAGAGGAAGTTTTTGAAAAATTGTAAGACCTTCCGTTTTCATCCGTTACGGAAACATCGGAAATCCTAAGCTCGAAATTTCCTCCTCGAGCTTTGTATTTGTAAGGGATGTCCCTGAATATTCCGTGCCTTTGCAACGTGTCAAAATCATAGAGGATTTTTTCGGTAATCTCTACGCTACCGTCTGAATTTATTTTAAACTCCAGATCAAAAGAATTTATTTTTTCCGCCGCCAGTCCGGGCCTGGGAAGAAATATCGCTGACGAAAGAATCAAGGTGAAAAGAAAGAACTTCTTCATATTTTTTAATTGAGAAATTATATGCTTTAATTATACCTGATTTTCAAAAAAAGTCTTATATGCGCATGGAATATTAGTTCAGTGATTTGGATAGTCAGTAATAATCCAACTTATATTTATTTTTTATATCTAAATTATTATACGAGCCATGCGAGGCAATCTCATACTGTCATTGCGAGCCTGCGAAGCAATCTCGAGATTGCCACGTCATAAATTTTTCAAAAAAATTTCTTCCTCGCAATGACAAATATTTATTCTTGCAACGCTCTGCCCGATCACATCACTAACAGTAAGGTTTTCAATTGATGTTTCTTGGCGCTATATCTTGATTTTATAAAATGATTTTTCTTAAATTTCTCCTGGCTCTTTTGTAATCGGGGAAGAATCTTTCCACCAGCTTCCAAAATTTTTTTGAATGGTTGAATTCTTCCAGATGGCAGAGCTCATGGATGATTATATAATTTTGCAATTCTTCCGGAAGATGGATGATTTTATAATTAAAGTTCAAGTTTCCATCCTTGGAACAGCTTCCCCATCTGGTCTTTTGGTTCCTGATCGCAATTCTCTTGAATCGGAAATCATAGATCTTATTGAAGGATAAAATTTTTTCTTCGATCATTTTTCTCGCTGTCTCTTTATTTTTGAGATAATCTTTTTTCGAATATTTTATCTTTTCAAAATCTTTGAAATATCGGATTTTTTTGAGCACCCAGCCTATTTTTTGAAGCAGAAATTCTTCGGCTATTTTTTCGCTGATTGAACGAGGCAGTGTCAAAACAACGCCGGCGTCGCAACTTACGCTGATGCGCATATTCTTCGCCCACAGACTTTTATTGATCCTGTATTTGATCAATTTTCCCTTTACGATTATCCTTTTTTCCATAATCCGGTTAAAAATAAAAGTCGCGCTTTGAAACACGACTTTTATTATGAAATGCAACAAGTGCTATTTTCTTTTTCTTTTGGCAGTCTTTCTTTTGGTAGTCTTTCTTTTGGTAGTCTTTCTTTTTGTTGCCTTTCTCTTGGCTGGTTTTCTTTTGGCAGCCTTTCTTTTTTTTGTAGCCATTTTGTTTTTGTCTAGTTGGCACTTTATTGCCAATTTTTTTTATTTATTTATATCGAGAACTTCGACCAAGCTCTCTTCATTTTTTATTTTTTTAAAAAATTATTTTTCTACTCTATATTTTAACATAAATTAAATTCAATACAATAGCTAAATCGATTTTTTCTTTCTTTTTTCTCTGAGATAGATCGGCAGAGCAAAAAAACTGAGAAGCATTTGGATCGTTCTGTTTATGATCGCCACGCTTATCACTCCGGCGGAGCCGGCTCCAAAAAATCCGAAGAAAGTTATGTAGGCCCATTCCTTGATTCCGATGTTGTTTATCGTAATCGGAACTGATGAAACGATGCTTATCAAAAATATCACCGAAAGAAAATCCAAAAATCCGATCTGGATTCCCAATGACCAAAAAAGGACATAGTTGGCTCCCGCTAATCCGATAAAATTAAAGACGAAAGAAACGAACACCGCCCGCCAAAGCTCGTTGGATTTTCCGTTGTAGCGATTGACTTCGTTTATGGCCATATTTAAAAACTTGTCCATCTTTTCTATGGAAGTCTTGATCCTTCTTTTCCTGAAAATCTCCAAAACCGCAAACCAAAAAACAATCGCCGAAAAAACCGCCCCGACTACAGAAAGCAGGATCTTGTTTCCGGATATTTCCGCAAAATTTACCGCCGCAAATATTATTGCCAAAATCATCGCGCCCCACAATCCCGTAAGCCGATCCATTATGACGCTGGAGGCGGCTTCTTTGTAGCGGTTCTGCGCCATCGATCCGATCCTATAAGATTTAAAAGCGTCTCCGCCGACAAAGCTCGGCATGAAATTATTTATGAAAGTGGCGGTGTAATAAGAGCTGAAAAAATCTCCGAAAGGAAGCTTGATGTTTTTGTGCGCCGCCAGCCTCTGCCATTTATAGGAAGATATCATCATCCCTCCGATATAAAGAAGGATATAGATAAATATTTGCCAAAGGGTTATTTTTTGCAGATAGCTCCAGACCTCCGTCCAATTTATTTCAAATATTATCCACCACAAAAACAAAAAACTCGCAAAAAGTTTCATGAGGAGCCTTAAAATTTTTTTATCAAGCATTTCTTTTACGCCTGCAGTTTTCATACTCGTTGAAATAATTTTCCGCCACTTTTTGCCAGCTCATGGATTCCGCGATGCGCCGGCTTTCCAGCGCCATTCTTTTTTCCAACTCTTCATCCAAGATTATCCTTTCAATTTTTTCGGCCGTATCGCAAGCGTCTTTCATATTGATGACAAATCCGTTCTTACCGTCGCGCACAATTTCCGCCGTCCCGCCCGTGTTTGTAGCAATGATCGGAAGACCCGACGCCAAAGCTTCTAGCATGGCATTGCTCATGCCTTCGTTAAGAGAAGTGGAAACGAATATTCTAGATAGCGAAAAACATTTTGTAATTTCTTTCCTGTCCAGAACGCCGGTGAATTCCACGTCTTTTTCCATCCCTAGTTTTTTAATGAGACTTTCCAGCTCTTCCTTCTGATATCCTTCCCCTATTATTTTCAAACTTATCTTGTGATTCTTGTCTTTGAGTTTTTTGGATGCCATAACCAAATATTCAAATCCTTTGCGCGGAGTTATCCTCGTCCCGCAAAGAATTTCAAACCTGTCGGAATCTTTTTTCTTCTTTTCGATAGGAATCGCCCTGAACTCATCCACAGCCACTCCGTTGGTTATGACTTTTATTTTTCTGGCCGGATCGATCTTTGAGGCCATATCTCTGAAACTCGCACTGTTGGCGATGACAGAAAAAGCTTTTTTCCATATCGCTTTTATGAAAGGAGTGAGGATCTTATAAGTGATCCCGAATCTTTCGCTGTAACCAGGCACGTCTGATCCGCGCAGGGAAACTATATAAGGAATTTTTTTCTTTTTGGATAAATACCAAGAAATCGCCCCGCACGGAACGGAAAAAAATGAGTGCGTCAAATCGTATTTCTTTCTCTCGGCCAACTTTTGGGAAAAGATAAGGGCTTTCCAGGCATAAACGATAAGATCTTTTTTGGATTGGAAGTGGAGGTTGGATTCCCTTTTTCCGATGGGCAGATAATAGATCATTATATTTTCTCCGATTCTTTCTTCACGATATTCGCCCGTCGATGAGGTGATCAGATCCAACTCCAAATCGGGAATTTTGGAAAATTCTCTCAAAATATAATAAGTGGCGTTTCCCGCTCCGCCTCCCAAAGGAGGGTATTCGTAATTGAAAAATAATACTCTTGTCATATTTTTTATCTTTATTCTTCCGATTCCTCCTCAAAAATTTCTTCCCAGATAAACCTTTTAGCCACTGCTCCGCCTTCATTCTTGTAGTTCCTGAACTTGCTTTCGTCAGGCCTCTCGCAATTGATGATAGCGGGTTTCGGAGACAAATGGAATATCGTTAGCGTCCCGAATTGTTGTCCTTCAATCAGATCGAACATCTCGAAATAACTGTCGTATTTTTTAATATCCGACTGGGTCCTGATGATCAAGAAATAATTACCCTGGCGGCAGATATCTTTTTTACTTATCCCGTCTCGAGGAATTTTTCTCTTGTCCAAAAGATAAGCGAACGCCCGATGAAATTCGCTTTGCCCGTGATAAAATACCGCGTAATTATTTTTCTTGTAAAAGCTTTCCATATAATCGGTGATGGCTTCCTGCTGTTCCAGCGTAATCCTGGTTTTTTGCTTGAGAATCCTGTCGCTTCCTATGCTGAACTGATCGGAAATCGCTTTATCCAATTGGGACAGATAGCCGATCGTAAAATACAGGCTGAAAGCGGCCAGTACCGCTCCCAGCGCCCAAGCAAGATTTTTTATCCTTAAAAATTTTCCGACGCCATCGATTATCAGCCCCAGAAAAACGAATGGCAGAGGCGCTACTATCAAAAAAAATCTGGGAGACATATCGAATGCCAGCGGAGTGAACACCCCTAGAGAAATGGCAAGCAGGAACGCTATCGATACCAAAAAATCTTTTTTGGAAGGGATCTTTTCAAGAAATATCCTTGCCACAAGAAAAATTATTCCCAAAAAGAAAAATCCGGACGCCAGCACTCCCTTATGCAAATTGTCCCGGCAAATTTTGTCGCATCTTATGTCGTATTTTCCAGTCTCTCCGTCCATTCTCAATTCCGGAATTTCAGCTTTTTGCGATCCGGAAATGATTATCCAGTATTTAAGGATATTTTCCGAAACATTTCTCACCCCTTTTTCGACAAGCGTGTAGCTTTTCTTGCTGTCGGATTTATCTGTAATCGCTTCGATGAAAAGCTTGGAGTTCTGCCCCTGGGTCTTTGCCTCATTTATTACCATCGGCAGATGCAAGAATAAAATGATCAAAACGCTTCCCACCCAAAAAATAGGCTTGATTTTCGGCCTTTTGTATGAGAGAAAAAGAACTGCAGTTGCGCCAAAAATTATGAGCGCCAAGAAATGAAGCTGAGCCAGAACACCGAAAAAGAATGCGCAGGCCAAAAGCCAATATCCCATTCTCTTTCCTTCCTCCGCGTCTGTCGATTTGAGAAGCGTCCATAGGAGCATTATCGAAAAAAACGGAAGAAGGTTGGGATTCCAAGCAAATCTGGAATAAACGACCATAAAAGTGGAAACGGAAAAAACCATCAACAAGACCAGTGTTATTTTATTGGAAAAATATCTTCTTAATAGGAGATAAAAAGCTGGAATGGAAAGCAAGGAAAATATCAATATGGCCATGGCCATTCCGGAAGGCGAATTTCCAAAGACCAGAGCGGAGACGTATTCGATATAATAAAAAGCCGGACCCAACCTCAGAAAAGTTCCCGCCGCCCGGGGACCTAAAAGAGGAAGATTTCCCGCTCCGTTCTCCACCGCCTCGCCCACAAGAGTGGCGTCGCGCGATTGATCCAGCTCAAAATGAAGCCAAGGGGAGAAATTATAGGCTCTTAAGAAAGCGCCCGCCAAAAATATTCCGATAAATATCCAGAAATATCCGTTTTTCAAAAATTTAAATTTGTTTTTAAATTTCTTCATTATATTTTTTTATTTTTACTTTAGTGATCCGCCTTGTCCCCAGCGGTAAACGCTGACCGGGCCTCTTAAGCTCGAGTGGCTGACTTTTTCCAGATTTTTTTCGATAAATTCCTGGGCATCGTTTTTTATAAAATCTTCATCATTTTCTCCATAGATCAGCCAGCCGCTTTCATTTTTGCTTATTATATTTTGCAGACTTTCGAGAGTCAGCTTCCTATCCTCCTCTTCCGCGCGCTCCCCGCCGAAAGTGATGGTGTCAGTCTTGGATCCTCTCCAATAAAAATTCCTGAAATTTCTGGCAATAAGGATATCATTTTCGTCTTTTTCTTTTATGAAATAACCGAAAACTTTTTTGTAATTGGGATTAGAAGATCGGGAGGTTTGGGTATAGGCGTTTTCTTCTTGGAAAAAATACCCCAGATTGGGAATGACCAAGAGAAAAGCGACAATCGAAAGAAGATAAGCTTTTTGATTGTATCGTTTTAAATTTATTCTCAAAAAATCGGACGCCGCCCAAACTCCGGACGCTATGAGGACGATCTGGAATGATTTTATAAAGAACAAATATTGCGATCCGGTGTTCCTTTCCCAAAGAAAGACGGCTCCCAAAAATATCGCCAAGTAAGCAGACGTCATGAATATTCCTTCTTTCCTCCTCTTTTGTATAAGGATGTACGCCCCCAAAACCATCATGCCGGCTGCCAAAACCGGGTTGGAATAATCAGAGAAAGATTTGCTGAAATAAGAAAAATGATCTTGCGCCCCCAGACCGGACAGAAATGCTCCGCTCACCAAGGTCATTGCCCAGCCTCCTAAAAAAAGAATAGCCAGATAGGCGAGATAGCGATTTTTTAAATTTCGGCTCTTATTGTATTTCAAAACCCCCATCACTGCAAAATAGAAGGCCAGGATAAAGAAGAAATTGGCGGCCAGAAGATGCAGGTGCATGCTTAAAAATCCCAGCAAAAAAACCGGCAAAAGATAGGCCAGATTCAATCCGGTTTTTTTTCTGAAGTCGTTTATAAATCTTACTTCGGATTTCTTTTTTGATTCGATAAATCGGAAAGCGTAATAAGAAAAAACGAAAAAAACCGGCATAAACATTATGTACATCCGGACTTTTCTCGAAAATTCTATATTGTCTATGCTCACCGCCATAAGGACGGCCGCGATGATCCCGATCGTTTTTTTGCCAGTCATCTTCGCCGAGACCCAATAAACGGCAACGACAGAGATGATTCCCCAGATCACGCTCATAAATCTATAAGACCATTCTTTGTCGTCAGGAAGAAATTTGAGAGACTGGGCTATCTGCCAATTGTAAATCCAAGCGCGCGTGTAAGTGTCTTCTCCTTTATTCCATAGATCCAGATCGAACAAAGTCTTGAAATAAGGCTTGTCCTCATAAACCCTTTCCATATTGAAATCCCAGCGCCTCCATTCTCCCGTCTGGAGATATCCATATGAAGTGTTTACTCCCAAGAATTCATCCGCCACAAAAGATTTTTCTCCTAATTTATAAAACCTCAAAAATGCGCTCAAAAAAATTATCGCGACAATCATCAGCAGCCACTTTTTATTCTTGGGTTTTATTTTGAAAAAATCCATATTTTTTTCAGTTGCTTAAAAATAATACATCAAAAAAGATGTTCATCTTTAATTTTCGACAATCTCTTTTATCAGATATCCCCTGGAGCCCTTGCCTTTGAAATAATTCTTGACCAAGATGTCTGCCAGTATTCCGGAAACGAAAAGCTGGACTCCCACCAGCACGAGCATGACGCCTATCATCGGCCATATCCTCTCTTCGAGAGACTCTCCGAAAAAAACTTTCTCCACGAACATCCATGCCAATATTCCTCCACCCAGGATCGAGAGCATCATTCCGCTGGCGCCGAAAAGATGGAGCGGCCGGTTTAAATATTTTCTCCAAAACCAGATCGCCATCATATCGATTATTCCCTTGACCGCTCTTCTCCAATTATATTTCGTCACCCCGTGGATCCGAGGATAATGGGAAACCTTGACTTCTCCCACTTTGAATCCATCAATTTCCAGAAGAGCCGGAATGAACCTGTGCATTTCTCCGTATAATTCCAATCCGTCAAAACATTCTTTTTTATAAGCCTTCAGGCTGCATCCGCTATCATGGATATTGTCATGGATGAAAAATTTCCTCAAAAGATTAGCTCCTCTGGAAAAAATTCTTTTGCTTAAAGGATCCTTTCTTTGATGCCTCCATCCGGAAACAATGTCATATCCCTCACCCATCTTGTCCAAAAGTTTTTGGATATCGGCCGGATCATTTTGAAGATCTCCATCCATGGTAATGATCACATCTCCCCGGGCAGCCTGGAAGCCGGCATCAAAAGCGGCAGTCTGGCCGAAATTTTTCCTGAATTTTATGAGCCTGAGAGGAGAGAGTCCTTCGCATTTTTTTACCGTTGCATCCTTTGATCCGTCATCGATAAAAATAATCTCGAAAATTTTTCCTAATTTTTTGCATTCCTCTTTTATTCTCCTGTGTAATTCTCTGACATTTTCTTCCTCGTTAAAAACAGGAACGACGACCGAAATATCTATTTTTTTATTTCCTTCTTGATTTTCCATATCTATGTAAATTAATTTTGCATTTTTAATTTTTAATTTCCTATACCCCCACCACGTATCTGAAAAATATCGAAAGCACGGCGCTCAAAAGTATTCCTAAAGGAGCCGAAAACAAGAAAATGAACAAGAGGAGAAATATGAATCCATATTGCTCCAAAGCGATTTTTTTCTGTTCGCTTATCGGAATAAAAGCGTAAAGAAGCTTCGATCCATCCAGCGGAGGTATGGGAATAAGATTAAAAACAGCCAGAAAAACATTTATGGTAAGAATCATCACGAAAAGCCAGAAAAATATCGCGGAAAACGAGCCGGACAGAAGGATGCTTAGGTTTTGATAATCAAAAATTCCTCTCATTATCTCGGACTTAACTGTAAAGCTTAAGGGAATAAATCTGGCGCCCAAGCCGAAAATTATGGCTGCTATGATATTGGAAAGCGGTCCGGCAAGTGCCACCAGAGCCGGGCCTTTTTTTTGGTCTTTCAGATTGTAGGGGTTATATGGGACAGGTTTTGCCCATCCGAAACCGAATCCGAAGCTTATTATCATCAGGAACGGAACGATGAACGATCCCCAGGGATCGAGGTGCTTTATGGGATTAAGCGTTAGTCTTCCGGCATACTTGGCAGTGGGATCGCCCAGATAAAAAGCGGAAAGCCCGTGAGAAACCTCATGGATAACCACTGACATTATCAAAATTATAACTTGAAAAGTTATTAAAACTGCTTCAATCGGCATATTTATTGTTTATTTAATCTTTACAAACTCTATTAAATATGATAATCTATAATCTGCAATTAAGCAAACATATCTCGCAGCGCGTATCTCGCAGCGCAAAATACAATAAACGCTTTGGGTTACGAGTTTTGAGTTTTTAAAAAAAATATGAGCAAAACCTGTGAAATTTGCGGGCGAGGGACAAAAACCGGCCATTCTAGGAGCCACTCCAATATCGCCACAAAAAGAAAGTTTAAGATAAATATCCAGACCAAGAAGTTAGACGGAAAAAAAGTTAAGGCTTGCACCAGATGCATCCGTACCAAGGATAAGGCTTAAATCAAGCATCCGTCCTCCCCTTTTTGAGGGGAGGTGTCTTTTTTAAAAAGACGGAGGGGTGTTTTTTATTAATGTCATCCCGGACTATGATCCGGCCTACCGGCAGGCAGAGATCCAAAAATACATTCAAACCCTCTTATTTGAGGGTTTTTTATTTTTACGACGTACTTACGGACGTAAGTACGTCCGTATATGCTAAAAAGTAGATATACTTTGTTTATAAAAATAATCTGATTCGAATAAAAAAAGCCGCATATATTACATAATATTATGCGACTGTCAAGCTTTTAATCTTGAGCATAATTCTTTAAAAGCCAGGCAAATCCTTCATCGCTAGAAAGTCTATCGAATCCCCAATTAAGAAGCTCCTTCTTAAAAGACAGATCTCCATAAGAAATATTATCGATATCGTTGAGATATTCTTCAATGCCTCCGGCGATTCCTTCGCTTTTCAGATAGTCCTCCAAAAATTTTGACTCCGCTTCGAACTTTTCGACCAGCTTTGGAGAAAGCCTAATGGTAGAGCCTCGAATCACGACCGTATCAGAAGAAACGTTAAGTCCTTTTTTATTTTTGAACTGCAAAATATCAGCCATACGTCCCTCCTAAATGTTTTTAAAGTGTATCTGTATCAAATAAGCAAATCCGTTTTCCGAAAGGATTTCCCTGCAAGTATCGCCCGCGCAGAGCCTGAGTCTTTCCAATATCTGCATCTCTGATATTTCTTCTTCAAAAAAAGAGCTGAAGAAATTTTCCACCGTATCGGGGAAAATTACTTTTCTCATTTTTTTTATAAAAAAATCCGCCTTTTCACGGAAAATTTCCACGGTTTCCGGACAAAGGCATACTTCTTTGCCTCCTTTATCAATAATAATCACCCGTTTACCGTTCATAACAGCAACCTCCTTGCTATTATTATTGTCAAAGAACCCAATTTCTCCCAGTGCAAATCTAGCAGTTTCAAGCGCTTTAGTCAACAAATTACATAAAGCGCTTGAAAACAAAAAAACAGCCGGCCAATCGACACGGCTGGTACGAGATATGCATGACTATCTGAAGCGTCTGCTTCAAGTCCGGCAATGATTTACCTTCTTACTCATTATTTTAGAAATATTGAGACCATTCAAACTCCATAAGTCAGATACACGACGAATCAACAATCTTGAGAAGCCCCGCAGGAGCCTTGCGCATGCATTTTTCGCATATGCCGACATACCCGGGAATTCCATTGTTTTCACAAAAAGCTACGATTTCGGCGATCTCTCCGCAATAGAAAGGACCGCTTTGAGGATCATACCCTCCGGTAGACTCACAACACCGATAAACCTCGTCGTCTTTGGTTCTTCTGAACTCCAACGCATCCAAGTTAATTATGTAACCATTTGGCACGAAATCCCCACGCAACAATTCTTTGGCCATACCTTTCGTCATCCTATTCATAAATCACCTCGTCTTCGTATTTTTTTAGGAAAAATAAGAACTGCCACCAGCCTAACAATAAAAATATTTTTAGTCAATAAATTTATAAATATTTCCTATCCTTCAGCTTCTCCGGAAAATATTCTTGATCAGAGCTGTCTTCTTTGGGGGTATATTTATAGCCCCTGCCATATTCAAGCTCTTTCATCAGCTTGTTAGGGGCATTGCGAATATGGAGAGGGACCGGAAGATTGCCATGTTTTATGACATCTCCTCTGGCTTTTTCATAGGCCTCGTAAGCGGTGATGTCTTTTTTGGATTTGGAAAGATAGATCACGCATTGGGCCAGATGCACTCCGCATTCCGGCATTCCCAGTTTCTGGCAAGCGTCAAAGACGGCATTAGCCAGGATAAGCGCGGTGTTATTGGCTAGTCCCACATCTTCAGAAGCGAATCGTACCAATCGGCGGGCGATATATATCGGATCCTCTCCGCCTTCAAGCATCCGCGTGAGCCAGTAGACCGCCGCATCCGCGTCTCCTCCGCGCATCGACTTGTGAAGGGCGGAAATTATATTGTAATGCTCCTCCCCGTCCTTGTCGTATTGCAGATTGGTCTTTTGGAGAACTTTCTTAATCAGTTCAAAATCGATTTTTTTAGATTGCCTTGCGGCCGCTTCCAAAGTATTGAGCGCCATCCGCGCGTCGCCATTGGAAATTTCCCCGAGCCTTTTGACGGTCTTTTCGTCTATTTCAATTTTTTCTTTTCCGAGGCCTTTTTGTTCGTCGCCAAGCGCCCTTTTTATTATTTCTTCTAGATTTTTAACCTCCAATTTATGAAGCACGAAGACCCTGGCTCTCGAAATAAGAGCCGAGTTGACTTCAAAACTGGGATTTTCCGTCGTCGCTCCTATCAATATCAAGATTCCTTTTTCGACATAAGGAAGGAGACGGTCCTGCTGGGCCTTGTTCCATCTGTGGATCTCGTCGATAAAAAGAATAGTTTTAATATTCTTTTTTCTATTCTCTTCGGCTGATTTAATGACCTCTTTTAATTTTTTAACTCCACTGTCAACCGCGCTCATTTCTATAAAATCCGAATCGGTCTCATTGGCGATTATCGAAGCCAAAGTGGTTTTTCCCGATCCAGGCGGACCCCAAAAAATCATCGAGGAGATGCTGTCGGTATCGATAGCTTTTCTTAAATAAGAACCTTCTCCGACCAGATCCTTTTGGCCGAAAAATTCTTCCAATTTTTTAGGACGCATCCGGCTAGCCAGAGGCGCTTCCAAATTGATATTATTCATAGTGATATTGTATCACTCATAAACATGTTTTGCAAGGAAAATACTTTAATTGTGAAAAAACCCTATGGCTTCCGCTAAAATATTTCCAGTTTTCCGGTATAATATTCTACCGGAGCATAGTCGTCTGTTAGAATCGGAATATCATCTGCAATCTCGCCCTCCCATAAATTCTTTAGAAATACATCCAATTCAGGATTTTCACTATTGAAATCGTACTTCTTTTCCGATTTAAGAGCGACCAGCATAATATTTTGGACCAAATTTTTATTCTTCGGATCATTTACAGGAAACAGATAAACTTGCGGGAAAACACTTTTAAAAGTTGCGTACTCCGCTCTTAAAAATTTTCCTTTCTCGCCTTCAAGCGATGCAACTATGTTTACGATAACAACTCCTTCGGGATTCAGGACTTCATATTTTTTTTGGATCGCTTCCTTCGTAGTCAACTGATATGGGACGGAGTTGCCCGAACCGAACGCATCGCCGAAAATCACATCATATTTTTCTTGCGTATCGTTCATGAATAAGCGGCCGTCCTCATGATATATCTTCAGCCTAGGATCTTCTTTCAATTTAAAATATTTTTTTGCAAGATCGGTCACCTGTGGATCGATTTCAACGACATCAATCGTCGCATCGGAATATTTCGACAAAAAATCTTTAGGGTATGAATATCCGGCACCCCCTATCATCAAAGTTTTTTTAAAAAACGGATTAAAATGATCAGCCAAGTTATAATATTTAGTATATTCATTGGCTAAATCATCTCCGTCCAAAAACATCGAGGATTGGTCTCCTTTATTGATCAGCATGGTTCTTACCATCCGACCGGACTTCGGATCCCGGTAATCATATATCCAGACACGATTATAATTCGTATCCACATCTATAAGTCCTGATTCTTTCTCGGACAGACTGCCGAATCCGCCAACCGCAAATAATCCGGCTAAAACGAGAAGTAACGCAAGCAGTTTTTCTTTTAAAATATCTTTTCCGGAAAGGATAAATGAATTCAGAGTTAACGCAACGGTTAAAATGACTAACAGCTTGTCGGTTCCGAATTTAGGAATTAGATAGAAGCCGGATAAAAATGTCCCCGCTATGCTTCCCGTAGTTGAGATTGCGTAAAGATTCCCTACCGTCAAACCGGAATTATCCAGACTTTTAAGCTTAATCTTGGCGGCATAAGGAGAAACTATTCCCAAGGATATGCTTACGGGCAAAAACAGTAACAAGGAACTTAAAATCAATCCCGTCTTTCCAGAAAAAAATACGGTTTGCAATTCCACGATCAAGGGGTTTTTAATGAGCAGAGTTATGCCTATAAGAACGGCGGATAAAAAAATAATTCTGGAAAGACCTTTCAGCGTGGCTCTTTTATCGGCGATTTTTCCACCTAGGTGATATCCCAGACTGAGTCCTCCCAGAATAATGCCTATCAAGCTGGTCCAAACAAATATTGAAGTTCCAAAATACGGACCGAGCATCCTTGATCCGACAAGCTCGAATATCATCACTATTGCGCCGCACAGAAATACTGTCATTTCCAAAACATACTTTTGAATTTTCATCTGCGTGATTGTTCTTAAATATCCGGAAAAACGGCTCGAAATTCCAATATTAATCTTCTAACAACTCGATCGCTTTATCTAGCTGCGGATCGCGGTCATTTTCATAATCTTCATCGCTAAGGTCCACTTCTATGTCCGGAGATATCCCTTTGTCGTTTATCTGCTCTCCGTTTGGCGTAAGCCATTTGGCAATAGTAATTTTTACCGAGGATCCCCCTTCCAGATCAATCAATTCTTGGACCGAGCCTTTGCCGAAAGACTGCTTGCCTACGATTGTCACGTTATCCCTATTGTCCCTGAGCGCTCCTGCTAAAATTTCTGAAGCGCTGGCGCTTCCTTCATTGATAAGGATGACCGTCTTCATTCCGCTCAACTTGTCTCCGCCTTTGGAAAAAGTTTTAATCTGGTTTCTTTTTTTATCTTCTTCTATGACAACCGTCTTCCCTCGGGGAAGCATCAGGCTAGCCATATCCACTGAAGCGTCCAAATAGCCTCCGGGGTTATTTCTCAAATCCAAAATTATTGCCTCGCTGTCGCTGGGTATTTTTCTGATTAAGTTTCTGAAGTCTCTGGCCGTGTCGTCCCCAAAACGGACGATGTTAAAGTAGGCTATATTTCCTTCTTTTATTTCAAAGGTTACGCTTTCCACCTTTATGACATCTCTGATAACCGAGACTTCCATGGTATCATTATTCTCGTCATTCCTAAAAATGGTAAGTTTGACTTCCGTTCCCTTTTCTCCGCGAATTTTTCCCACCGCTTCGTTTATGCTCATATCAATCGTAGATTCGCCATCGATTTTCAAAACCTTGTCTCCCGCTCTCAGCCCGGATCTCTCCGCAGGAGAATCTCTCAGCGGAGCCACAACTGTCAGGACTCCCTGTTTAACACCCATCTCGGCTCCTATTCCTTCAAATTTTCCTTCAATATCTTCGCTGAATTCTCTGTTTTCTTCAGGATCCAAAAAAATAGTATAAGGATCTTCGGTTGCCCAAAGCATCCCTTTTATAGAACTATACAGAAGTTCCCGGGAAGTTATTTCTTCCGCATCGACATATTTTTCGTAAAGCAAGTCCCAAACTTTCCAATACAGTGAAAAATCATCCGGCTCCTCATGTTCGGAATCCAGTTTTTCGATAAATCTGTTTTCCGGTCCTTGAAAATCGCGGCTCCTCCCCTGTCCCTTTTCGAATCCTATCCAAAAAGTCAACGAAAGAATGATAAAAACAGCCACCAATTTCAAATAATAATTCAAAACTTTGCTATTGCTGCGACTGTCAGACGATTTTTTTTCGTCTGTTCTTTCACCAATATTTCCTTTTTCTTCTATATTATTCTCCATTTGTTTTTTCAAAAATTTTTCTCGGATTGGGTTTTCCCAAATATTTCTTGAAATATTTTAAGGCGCTCACAATATGTATCCATGTGAGCCGGTTGAACATCACTGATTTCAACAATCCGCTCTTTCCGCTTCCCTTTCCATGATAATGAAGCATTATCGCTTCAGGAACATAAACCACCCTTAGGCCATTCTCCCAAAATCTGCGGCACCAGTCAACATCTTCCATATACATAAAAAATTGCGGATCCATATATCCCACTTTCTCTACAGCACTCCGGGGCATCATCATGGCCGAACCCATTATCCAATCCACTCCCTCCGGATCTTTATGATCATAATCTTCCATCAAGAATTCTCCCAAATGCTTTTTGGCAAACCACATCTTTCCCAAAAAAGTTCTCCTATAAATTATAGTTATCGGCTTATAATATCGGAAGCAAGAAGCTTGAAATTTTCCGTTAAAACTGAGAAGCTTCGGTCCCACCAGGCCGACTGAAGGATTTTTTTTGATATACTCAAGAAGTTTTTCAACTGAATTTTCTTTGATTATAATATCTCCGTTCAGAATAAGCAGAAACTTCGCCTCGCTCTCTTCTATGCCTTTTTTAACCAAACTTTGGAATCCGACATTCTTCTTAAAAGAAAAGAATTTATCATTCGGAAAATGTTCTCGCATCATCATTTCCGTATCTTCCTCCGTGGCGCTATCAACAACAATAAGCTCATAGTCTATGTCTTTTGCATTTTTTTTAATCGAGTCCAAGCATATCCTGAGAAGCTCGGGATTTTTATAGCTTGTGACTATGATTGACAATTCCGGACTATTCATTTGTTTTCGTTAATATTTTGGCGCTTTTGGAAAAGCGCCAAAGACAAAATCAAAATTCAATAAAACAAAAAATCAATTCAAAATTTGCAAAAACATTTCCTTTATTCTGTCGTAATTTCCTCCTCTGGGAAGAAGTATATATCCGACTTCTGGAGGATAATCGGTAGGACTATATAATAATCCTTCTTCAGTATTTTCCAAAACTTTTTGTCTCATATCAATATTTGATCCTTCCGCAGTTATTTCTCCATATAAATCCAAAAGTCGCTTGATTTCCCATCCCTCCAAATCTGTTCTGGCATTATTGCCCAGGCTATCCAAAATATCATTAATAGTGCCTATACTGGCAAGTGTTCCCAGGCTTAAAGCTTTATTTTTTATCTCTTGAATAACTTGCTGTTGCCTTCTGGCGCGATCAAAATCATTGGAAGTTACCCTTGAGCGGACATAGCAAAGCGCATTTTCTCCATCCAGATGCACATCTCCCGCCGGAAGAGTAAAATTTCCTCCGCACTCTTCATTCTTGTTATAGCAAAGCGGATATTTAGCCACGATCTTTCCTCTCTCATTTTTCTTTACCTGGTATTCTCCCGTAGGAACGGTAAATACTCCTCCGTTGTTTCCATCGCAAACATGAGCTTCATGAAACTGGAGGGGTTCGGAAAACGGCTGATCCAAGTGAATGTCTATTCCTCCAAGGGCATCTACCAACTGTTCAAATCCGGCAAAATTTATGGCTATCGCATAATGGATAGGTTGTCCGGAAATATCTCCCACCACCTGCTTCATATATCCCATTCCTCCTTTTCCTCTTTCCTTCTCTTCTCCATAAAAATAGACGGCGTTGATCTTTTGCCGGCTCTCTGTTCCGGGAACATTAACATATAAGTCACGCGGGATGGAAACCATGGACACCCTCTTTAATTCTGGATTTATGCTAACCACCATTATCGTATCGGATAGGAGTCCTCCGCCAGGGACATTTTCCCCGCGCATTCCCAAAAGCAATATATTTATCCTACCCTCATCCTCTCCTTTCAATTCATCGGCTATCCCAGGAATTGATTTGGCGATACTGCTTAAAAGCCCTCCTTCGCTGGAAATTTTATTCAGCACACTTCCGGCCTTCCAAAAGATCAATCCGACAATGATAAAAATTAAGACCAAGCCTCCTATGATCACTCTTTTTTTTGTTATCATCCCTTCTTTTATAAACTCCATATTTTTTTGAAAAAATAAAAAATAAATTACTTCAATGATTTATATATTTCCAATAATTTTTTAGCCGATTTTTCCCAAGAAAAAAAATTGACCCTGGCGTTTTCCAGGCCAATCAATCTGTTTCTTAGATTTTCATCCACGCATATATTATATAGTTTTTTTTTCAAATCATCAAGACTATAAGGATCGAAATATAAGGCCGCGTCTCCAGCCACTTCCCTATGGGGAGGTATGTCGGAAGCCAATACTGCAACTCTACGGCTCATTGCTTCAAGGATAGGTATGCCAAATCCTTCATAAAGAGACGGAAAAATAAATACCGTAGAGATTGAATAAATGACTGATTTATCTTCCTCGCTTATAAATCCGCAGAAAGTTATATCTTCTCCTGTCAGTTTGTATCTATTGATCGCATCGTCAATTTTATCGTCGAAATTATGGGCTTTTTTATCTCCGGCAATTACCAGTTTTATGTCGGGAATCTTATTTTTTATTTCTGCATAAGTTCTTATCAAAATGGGTATATTTTTTCTTGGCTGCAGGGTTCCTAGATATAGAATAAATTTTTCAGGAAGACCGTACTTTTTTCTTAGAAATCTTGCTTTATGCTCATTGACCTCTACATCTTTTATATTTATGGAATTGTAAATAACCCCTACCTTTTTTTCATTCGTTCCATAATATCTCAATATCTCGTCTTTTGTAAATTGGCTGACTGCGACTATTTTGTCCGCTCTTTTGATGCTCTTAGGAATCAACAAATCCAGAAAAAACAAATCTTTTTTCATAATCATATCTCGATAAACTTTGAAGGAAACATCATGGATGTGTGTCACAACCTTAATATCTTTAGGGATAAAAAATGGAAGGATATATTCCGTATGAAAAATATCCAGCCTATTTTTTCGCATGAAAATAGGCATCGTCCATCCTGCCCAGATAAATTTGTTTTTCGCTTTTAAGGAAACAACTTTGACATTGCTTTTTCCTTCCAGTTCAAGATTTTTTCTGACATAGTCTAAAACTGATTTCTCATCAGTATCGGTTAACAAAAGATATTCATTTTCTCTGTCGATTTTTAGGATATTTTTGGTCAATTCCAAAACAACAACCTCGCTGCCTGTTCTTTGCTTTCCTATGTTCCTTATGTCTATGCCTATTTTCATTTGACTTTTCTGTCTTGCGTGTTAATCTCAATTAAATAAATCCTACCTTAAAAATAAGGCAAAATCAATCTATATGGCAAGGAGGGAAAATGAAATATCTATTCGTACGCAAGATTCCCAAGGATGGAAACGGGAGGGAATTCAAATAGAACATTGCTAGTTTGCCTATCCTGTCATAAACCCCTCGGCTATGAGACGAGAAGCGGATGGCGCGCATGTCAAAACTGCATATCATTTTTTTATTGCGAAAGAAGGAAAGATGCGGACGGACCGGATCGGCCAGTTATTTGTCCCATCTGCGAACTGAGTAACAGATGATCGGGAAATATTTTATGCGCACAAAAAATGTTTCCCCAAAAACTCGTCCGGGAAAAATTAAGTTTTCCAAGACGAGTTTTTTTATTCTTTAATTTGGCTTATTGCCAGCCAAAACCACAAAAATCCGAGCATTATTCCGGCATTAAACAGATTGGGAATCAAAATGGCCGCCAAACTTAATTGCAGAAACAATTTCCATTCTTTATCTGCCTTAAGGGACCTGTAAAAAATATTTCCTAAAAATACCAAAAAGGCAATCAGTCCGATTATTCCCGCGCCCAACCATACTTCCAAAAATATGTTGCTCGAATTGAGTCCCGATCCTCTCTCATCCGTTCCCAAAACACCGGAGATATTTCCCCATCCGATTCCAAGCACAGGGCTGTTCTTTATCTCATTTAATGATTTTTCATATATTTCTTTTCTGATGCTCACATTGGGATCATCCCTGTAGGCTCTGGTAATCACGCGCCCTTCGGATTTTTCTCTTTCGACATCTTCTAGATCTATATGTCTGCAATTAAACTCGCTCAGTTGCGATAATCTTACGATCGATCTAGGCACATCGCTTCCTCTGTCGCAAGAAACGGTAATCTCCTGATTTCCGCTTCCGGTGCTCTGCAGGCGATTAAACAGCTCAAAATTCGTAAGATTTAAGATATACACAAGCGCCAGGCTTAAGATTATGCCCGACAAAACCATCCCCAGCATCTTGTATTCTCTTTCTTTTAATACATAAAAAGAAAAAATCGCAAATACCGCTCCCGCTCCCAACCAGGCGCTCCGAGAAACTGTAATGATCAATGCAAGAGTGGAAAAAATTATCATCAGCCAGACAAAGATGGCCTCGATAAGTCTGCCGATCCGATATTTTATTTCATAAAAATCAATATTCTTGTAAAAATTATAAGCTATCGGATAAAGCGCGCTGAGGAGAAAAACCAGAAATATTCCCAGCCAATCCGCTTCAGTAAATGTTCCGTTAGGCCTTCCGGGCATCGTCTCGAAGTGGCTTTTGCCGCGGATAAATCTCCAATTTTGCCAAACGCTGTAAAGAACTACGACAAAAGACGAGCTTAGAAAAAACGGCAGGATTTTTTTTATATCTCTTGAGTTTTGAATAAATGTTCGGGAAAAAACATATATGCCAAAAAGTGAAATTATAACTGCCGACTGCTTGAATGCCAGCATCTTATCATCAGCTGAAAGAGCGCTTGCAAATCCGCTCAAAGCAAGCATCGCCAGCGCCCAGTCGCTCCAGCAAATCTTTGGCAGATCGAAATTGAGTCTCTTGGAAAATAATCTCACACCTATCGCTATAAGTCCCAAGGCGCCCAAAATCTGATATGGACGCATTTTTATGCCCGTTTCTTCGGGAGACAGACTTACGGTTTCCAAAATTATAAAACCGGCAAAGAACAAAAATGTCCACCCCGGCCGATACAGAGCAAAAAGAAAAGCGATGAGAAGCAAAAAGATGAAATCGCCCGGATTCTTTAAAGGAAGCAGTCCTAAATTAAAACATGCTATAGAAAAAATAATCAAAAAAACATTGGACAGAAGCAGGTAATTCTTCAGATTTATTTTTTCTTTCGCGATTCTGATTATATTTTTTGACATCAGCATAAAATTTCAATAAAATATATCTTGGCTCTTCGTATATTATAAATAATCGGCAACCTATATACAAATTAAATTATGGGAGATCGGCATGGAAAATTACAATAAAGTGATCAACAGTCTTGTCAGCGCCGTCAATTTTTTGAGAAATTACGACAACCTCTGCCAAATCATACCTTCGGCCAAAAAAATAAATATGGCTTCCGCTGAAGATCGCCAAGGATTGGAAGAAATTCTCAAGGAGAAGCTCAGGGAAAACGGCTATTTCATTTAGCCGTAGCCGATATTCGGACCGATTAGACTTGCCGGCAACCGCGATGCGGTTTCCGGCTTTATCATTTTATAAATTCTTCCCAAGAAAATTTTTTGGCCTGCTCCCGACCTTTTTCTATAAGCTTGTTTCTCAAATATTCATCGAATAAAATTTCATCCATTTTTTTCGCTATATCGACAGGATCTTCGGGATCGAAATAACTCACCGCCTCCCCTCCCACTTCCGGAATAGAACTCGCTCCTGAAGCAGCAATAGGAACCCCGCAATTCATGGCTTCCAAAATCGGAAGGCCGAATCCTTCGTAAAAAGAAGGGTAGACAAAAAGTTTGGCATTCTTATATAGAGCCGGCATATCCTCTTGGGGAACAAAATCTAAAAATTTTATTTTTCCCCCGACTTTCAATCCTTTGGCGATTTTTTCCACATCCGTTATCAGAGGGGACATCTCTGGCATAAGTTTTCCGGAAATCACCAGTTCGGGAATATTTTTTTCTTTTTTCAAAAGCCAGGCGTAAGCCTCGATCAAACCGCCGACATTTTTTCTCCTGTCTAATCCGCCCGCATTATAAATATATCCTGGGCTTAAATCATATTTTTTCAGAATATACCGGCTCTCTTCTTCGGGAATCTCTCTTTTATAAATGCTGTCCACATCGATATAGCGAACTTCTATTTTTTCCTTGGAAATATTGAGATAATCAGCCAAATCTCTCTTAGTGTGTTTTGAGATAGCTATTATTTTGTCCGCTTTTTTTATAGCGTTTTCCGTAAGTTTCCAATATACTTTTTTGCGAAAATTATTGAGATAGGCGGGAAAAAGTTTGGGAATTATGTCATGGACGATCATGGTATGATTTATTCTCTTGGAAAAAACAGCAGGACATTGATAGATGCTTAAAAATTCATCGCATTTATCTTTTTCGGCCATTCTGGGGAGAGATATTTTTTCCCACCAGATTTTTCTGATCAGGTCGTCTCTTTTGTAAAAAGGCAAAAAAACCCGCTTCTTAAAATCCGAAAAATCAAATTCCAGATCTTCTTCAAAATACAAAATATATTTTTTCTCTCCGCGTTTTTTTCTCAACGCCTTCAAATAGTTGACCGTTACCTGGCCCAATCCGGTATTAAATTTTCTCGCAAAAGATGCGTTTATTCCAGTTATCATGACTCAATGATAACATTAACATCATCTATTTGAAAGCCCTTCTTATCATTGACTAATCTCGGACGCTGAATAATAATTTTAATATGGACACTGCTAAAAAAAATAAGTTTGATAAGATCCGTTTCGCAATCGCCCCGATGGCCGGAATAACCGATAAAGCTTTCCGCCGAATATGCCTTGGGTGGGACGCAGATATTTCTTGGAGCGAAATGGTAAGCTCCGAAGGATTGGTCAGAAATCCCTTGGAGAAGAATAAGTCATTGGAACTGGCCGAAAAATTCGCAAAATCGGAAAATAATTATTGGGTTCAAATTTTTGGCGCCAATCCCCGATCGATGGCAAAGGCTGCCGGAATAATCGAAAAAGAAATAAATCCTTTGGGAATTGATATTAATTTGGGATGTCCGGTAAAGAAGGCTCAGAAGTCCGGATATGGAGCTTGCCAGATGGGAAATATGCCCGCCGTCTTAAAAATAGTCGGAGAAATTAAAAAGAACGTGAGAATTCCTCTTTCGCTAAAAACCAGGCTGGGCTTGAATGACCCCGAAGAAATTCTTGGATGGGCGCCGAAACTGGAAAAAGCCGGAATTAACCAACTAGTCGTCCACGCCAGGACGCTGAAAGGCATGTTTAAAGATGAGCCAGATTGGAAAGCGGTAAAGAAGCTTAATAAAATATTAAAAATACCTGTTATTTATAATGGAGGGATAAAATCCCCGCAAAATGCTCTTTTTTATGCCCGAAAAACCGGATGCAAAACATTGATGATAGGCCGAGCGGCTATCGGAAGGCCTTGGATCTTCAAAGAGATTAAAGAATATTTGAACGATGGAAAAATCATAAAAATTTCTGATGCTGATAAAAAGAAAACTGTATTGGAACATGCCGCACTGGTTTGCAAATACTACGGAGAAGAAAAATTAATTACATTCAGAACCCATTTGTCAGCTTATCTTAAAGGGACAAAAAACGCTTCCGAATTGAAATTGAAAGCGGTAAAAATAAAAAATTTTTCCGATATAGAAAATTTGGTTGGCAAAATAAGATTCTAGCCGATCTTCGAGCCTCGCGCTTTGCGCTTTCCCTAGATATCTCTTTTGGCCATATAATCCGCTATGGCTGAAAGGAAATTTTTTGCCCTTTTGTCGAATTCAATCTTTTCAATATGAGACTTGCCTTCTTCAACAAGTTCTTGCGTTTTTTCTTTCGCGTAATCCAACGCGCCGGTATCTATTATTATTTTTCTAAACTCCCTTATTTCATCACCTGTTATATTTTCTTTTCCCAACAATTTTTCCAGCCTTTTTCTTCTGTTTTCATCGGCATTTTCTAAAGCTTTTACGACTAATATCGTCTGCTTACCTTCTCTGATATCGGAACCTACGGGTTTTCCTATTTTTTTCTCTGAACCGAATATTCCAAGTATATCATCCTGGATTTGGAAAGCTACGCCTATCGGAACCGAAAATTTCGTTATTTCTTCCAATATTTTTCCACCAGCGCCTCCCAGTATGGCTCCCAGATGCAAGGGTCCTTCGATAGTATATTTGGCGGTCTTATTTTTGTATATGTCCATCACTTCTTTTTCAAGAGCCTTTCTTCTGTATTCGGTTATGACATCCTGGGCTTCTCCGATCGCTACAGTAGCTACTATTCCTTGCAATTTTTTCAAAGCTTCGACTATCAAACTGGGAGGAAAATCAGAATTATAAATAACCCTGTTGCCAATAGCGCCGACTATGTCTCCGACAATTATTCCCATGGAATTTCCGAAATGCTTGGCATTATTCCCTATGCCCGGAAAAAATTTACCTGTCTTTTCATATTTTTTATGTATTGTTTCCACTCCGTGCCTCTTGGAATCATTATCTATTATATCGTCGTGGATCAATAGAAATATGTGAATAAGCTCGATACTCACGGATGTTTTTATTATTTCTTTTTCCCTTTTTCCTCCAACTCCTTTATAGCCCCAATACATAAGAGCCGGGCGGAGCCTTTTGCCTCCGGAAAGAGTGATTTTCTTGACCTGCTCCAAAGAATCGGTGATTATTTTACCTTCTTTTTTGGAAGCTTCGATCATTTCGTCCAAGACCTTTTCGATTTCCGGATCTATTTTTTTTCTAAATTCTTTTAAATCTTTTTTTACATCCATAAACAAAAAAATAATTAAAATACAAAAATATTTTCAGTTTTATCTTTTATGGTCTTTGAAATACCAGTCATAAACTTCTTTAGTGACCGGAACCGTATTATATGTTTCATCTTCTTGTCCCTCCACCAATACGACCATGGCTATTTCCGGATTATCAAAAGGCGCAAAAGAGGAAAACCAGCCATAAGTTTTGTCCGCGCTTCCATACTGGGCGGTTCCCGTTTTGCCGGCCACTTCTACGGGCAAATCATTCAGGGAGGCCGCTGAACCATCGGTAACTGTCATTCGCATCCCCTCTCTTACTATTTCAAGAGTCTTTTCGTCCACGAATCCTTCCCTGATAATTTCCGGCTTGTTATCAGTCAGCCGATCGCCTTTTTTTATTTGAGAAACTACTCTCGGTTTGTAAAGAGTGCCTCCATTGGCTATCGCTGACACGCTATTGGCTATCTGGAGAGGCGTGGCGGTAATATATCCTTGTCCTATTGATGCGTGGTAAGTATTTCCGATATACCATTTTTCTCCCAACTCTTTCTCTTTCCATTCGGGAGTCGGCAAAAATCCATCCGCTTCTCCGGGCAGATCTATTCCCGTCGGACTGCCGTATCCGAAAAGCTCGGCATATTCTTTTATTTTTTCTATCCCGACCCCCCTGATATTTCCATATCCTCCCCCGATAGAGTAGAAATAAACATCGCTGGAAACAGCTATGGCTCTGCGGATATCGGTAAATCCATGAGCTTTCCAGTCTCCGAAAAACCAGCTTCCCACGCTTATCCCGCCTCTGCTCTCTATTTGAGTATGCTCGTCCACGACCCTTTCTGTCAAGGCTGCTGTAGCCACAACGGGCTTAAAAGTGGAGCCGGGAGCATATTCTCCCGATACCGCTCTGTCAAACATCGGCTTTTCCGGATCTTCGGCCAATTTTGAATATTCCTCGCCGGATATTCCCTTGGAAAACAAATTATTGTCAAAACTTGGTATATTGATGATTGATAGAACCGCTCCGTTTCTGGGATCCAGCGCAACAGCGGCTCCTGATTTGAGATTATTTTTTTCAAGAATTGATGACAAACTGTCAAATATCTTTTTTTGCAATTGGGAATCTATGTTTAAGATCAAATCGCTGCCCGGTTCCGGATTTGATATTCCCAGCTCCCTCACAGTCTCGCCTAAAGAATTGACTTCCATATTGATCTTACCATACCTGCCTCTAAGATATCCTTCATAATATTTTTCCAGACCTCTTTTTCCTATATAATCCGTCGGTAAATAATCCGGATTTTTTTCCAAATCCTCTTTTTGCACTATTCCTTCATATCCCAAGATATGAGAAAAAATAAGGCTGTCCGTATATTCACGAATGGCTTTTTGCTGGACTCTTATCCCTGGAAGAATTTTTATATTCTCTATGATCAGAAGAGCTTCTTCTTGGGATATATTTTTGGAAAGCAATATGGGATTATTATTTTCAACGCTATTTATCTTCTGGGATAAATCATCATATTTATCGGGAAATGTCTTTTTAATCCCCTCCAATAATATGTTTTTTTTAGATTCATCATTGGAAAAATCGCTTGGGAAGAAAATAATGTCCAAGCTGGGCACATTATTGACAAGAGCTTCCCCAAAACGATCATAGATTTTCCCTCGAGGAGCGTTTATAAAAATCTGACGTATCCTGTTTCCATTGGCAATTTCCTCATAATAAGATCCCTTCACTATCCCCAGATAAGCCGTCCTTCCAAAAAGAGTAGCCAGCACCAGGACTAAAATCATCCAAAAAAAATTTAACAAACGCTTGTTGAAAGGCTTTTCTATTTTTGCGATATCTCCTTCCGTCATAATGGCGGAGTCGGCTATTTCATCAAGGTCTCCCCTATTTTTCAGATTATATTTCCATTTTTTAAACATAATTTAAGAAAAAACTTTTATTTTATTTTCGTATTTTTCAATATTTCTTTCCACTTTATTCAACAAGACATAGACGGGGTAAAATAATAAAATATTTACTGCTCCCTGCAACAAAATATCATTCCATGCCGAAAAATCATTTTTTGCCATCAGATAAGTTTCATATATGGAAAAATTTTCCCGGAAAAAAATCCTTCCCAGATCCAAAAATGGAAACCCTGCGAAAATAAAAAAGGTTATGACGATCATCCCCGCCAATTTTTTCTC
This sequence comes from Candidatus Moraniibacteriota bacterium, assembly GCA_028695135.1. GTDB lineage: Bacteria > Patescibacteriota > Minisyncoccia > Moranbacterales > UBA9337 > STE-63. The sequence goes on from JAQVJM010000005.1 coordinate 28,664, forward strand.
TATTAAAAATCTCCTGGAAAAAAAACTCATAAGATAAGCCAGAAATATAAAGGATATCACGTTGACTCCCACTTTTTCGAAAGAAAAAAGATCGGAAAAAATTCCCAGCGTTACGATCCATGGCCAAATTTTTTCAAAACCGGCTATCGCGACCCATGCCAAAACAGCCAAGGGGATCAGGTTTATATTCAGATTGCCGGAAACCAGGCTCACAAAACTGCCTTGGAAAGAAACAATCATGATTATTATCGCCAATCTTATAAAAAAACTTCTCATTATTTCTCGTTTCTAATTACAAAAACAAAGCGCATTTTGGAAAAATCAACCGGAGAAGAGATGACTGCCTGCTGGAAAAGATATCCTCCCGAGGGATAGACTTCTTTTATTTTTCCTATCAGAAGCCCCCTTGGAATATTTTGGCTGATCTCAGAAGTTATGACATCATCTCCAATCTTCAGATAATCCGTCTGCAGCACCATATCCAGAATCATTCCCAGGCCATATTTCCCACTAACCACTCCGATGGATCCTGTTTCAAGAGTCACAGCGTTTATGTTGCTATTGGGACTGGTAACCAACAAAACCTTAGAATGGGTATAAAAAACTTCTTCAATTTTTCCAATTAATATTCCTTCATTAACTATTGCCGGCATCCCTTCTTTTATCCCATCCTTAGAGCCCTTATCGATAACGAAATAATTGCTTTCTTTATGCAAGTCCCTTCCTATTATGTTGGATGAAATCATATCAAACTTTTCTTTGGGAAGAATTTCAAGCTGTTTTCTCAATTCATCATTTTCTTTGGCTACATCTTTCAAATTGGCGGTCTCAGCTCTCAAGCGCAAATTTTCTCTTATTAAACTCTCGTTTTCCTGCTTGTATTTTCCGATGGAAGAAATCGAGCTTCCGAACGAATGAATTTTTTCAGCCGAAACCGAAAAAATTTTTTGGAAAGGATAAACGGCGCCAAAGACAGCCCCTCTGATCCCATTGAAGAAACCGAGAGGATTTAATATTATCAGAAAAACAAAAATAGCTATGACAACCGCAGTCTTGAATATTTTTCTGGATCTAATTTTTTTTAACATAAAAAAATTATCTTAAAGGACTGTCGTCATATTGATTGGCCGACAATATTTCCTTCAAATTTTCTATGTCCTCCAAAACTATCCCCGTTCCCCTGGCTACCGCCGTGAGAGGATCTTCCATGGTTCGCACCGACATTCCAGTCTGATTGGCGATAAGCTTATCCAGCCCTTTAATCAAGCTTCCGCCACCAGCCAAAATTATTCCTCTTTGCATAATATCAGAAATCAGTTCAGGAGGAGTGTCTTCTATTATTGTTTTTATATTGTTTATAATTATCCTTATTGATCTTGAAATCGCTTCCCTGATCTGAGAATCGTCGACTTTTATTTCCTTGGGCAATCCGCTTACCAGGTCTCTCCCGCGAATTTTTTTTACGGTTTTTTCGTTCTGCGGGTAAGCACTTCCGATTGATATCTTTATCTCTTCCGCGGTTCTCTCGCCGACCAAAAGATTAAATTCATCCCGGCAATATCTCACTATATCCTCATTTATTTCATCCCCAGCCACTCTTAAGCTTCTCGAAGCAACGACTCCCCCCAAAGAGATAACCGCTATTTCAGAAGTTCCTCCTCCGATGTCGACAATCATATTTCCAGCCGCAGTTGTCACCGGCAAGCGCGCGCCGATAGCAGCCGCCATCGGCTCATCGATTATAAAAGCTTCCCTGGCTCCGGCGCTTATTGCCGCGTCAATCACCGCTCTTTTTTCAACTTCCGTAACTTCGGAAGGAATGCCGACCAATACCCGCGGCCTGGAAATCAAAGAAAAAGAATCCTGATGGACTTTGTCAATAAAGTATCTTAGCATTTGCTCAGTAACTTCAAAATCGCTCACCACTCCGTCTACTAAAGGCCGGGTTGCCACAATATGACTAGGGGTTTTGCCGACCATTTCCCTGGCTTTTTTACCGATAGCCAAGATTTGTCCTGTTTTTTTGTTTACTGCCACAACTGAAGGCTCGTTTATGACTATTCCTTTGCCTTTAACATAAACAAGAGTATTGGCTGTTCCCAAATCTATGCCGATATCCTTGGAAATGTTTCCAAACACTTTCCCCAAAATTTTTCTCTGTATTTTTTTTATTTTTTTAAACATATAAAGAAGTCCTCTCAATAACAAAGAGGATTTGAATTTCAAATAGTTTTTATTTTTGCCACTATATAATACCCCATTTCTTTCCGCCTGTCAAAAGCGTTTTTCATTTGACTAAAAGGCTTTTAGGGATTAATTTATTATATAATAGCAAATTTGAAAATTCAATAATACTATTTTAAAAAGGAGGGATTTATGAAAAATTGCAAGGTTCTCGAAAGAAAGATTTCAGAGCTAGAAGAAAAAAATTTCCAGCTAAGAGCCCTGGTTGAATGTCTCAAAGAGGAAAATGGCCGCCTAAAGGCCAATTTGGATTTTTACTTGGAATATGCGGATGAAATGGCCTGTCCTCCGGGAGAAGCTTGCGAAGATTAAAAAATAAATCTAGGGAGGGGATTTATGAGTAAGATAATCGGCATATTATTGTCATTATTTATTTTTCTTTCTGTCCACCCTTTTCCTTGTTTTTCCTCAAATAATGAAATCTGCGAGGAAAGCGAAGACCGCATTTGTGAAGAATCCTTTTTATATGCTTTTTTTATAGAAAAAAATGAAAAGGAGGTATATCTCGATTTTGTCTATATCGCGAAAAGATACGTTATTTCCTCAGAAAGACCAGGGGATGATCCTCTATGCGATGAATTTTATAATTTTAAAGAGGAATAAAAGCTAAGACGAAAATGATTTGCTGAAAAGCGAGGCGAAACCGCCCCGCTTTTAAAATTTATTTTTTCAAATTAACGGATCATTTTTTCCGAAATTTCTCCGTCGCTCCTGATCCTCAGCTTGAAGCAATGATCCCCGGCGGGAAATCTCCACTCGTTTTTCAGATAATCATAGATATATCCGTCCTCCGAAGAATAATTGAACCGGGAACATAATTCATATTCCTTATCGCCCGATATATTATAGATTATTTTTTCCCGGACGTCCTTTTCCAATCCGATATTCTCGAACTCTTCGCTTTCCATAAGCTTTCCGTTGTTAAAATAAAAATTTTCTATCCTTTGCCTGGCGTTTTCCATCGCCTCTATTATTTCCCTGTCTTGCTTTTTCTCCCGAGTGACTCTGGGGCTATCCACTATCGCAAAGCCGGTCGCCACCGCCGAAAAAGCGATAAGAAGGGACAGGGAAAAATAAATGTCAAAGACTTTTTTTGAAAAGGATGCCCGCTTTATCTCCCAGAAATAAAAAGCGAACATAAGGGCGGAGATTGCAAGGAAAACAAGAGTCTTTAAAAATGAAACTTCAGCCAGCTCTCCATTGAGATATCCGAAAAGGAGCGAAACCAAGCTCCCGATGCTCATGGCGAAAAAGACAAAAATCGCCAGATAGCTTATCGCTTTCCTGATTCCGGAATCAGGCTCTATTTCTCCTTTGGCAAGCTTGTTGTTTATTATGAACAAGATGGAATAATATGCCGGAATGGCAATCACCAGAGATGCGATTGCCGAGCGCAAAGATTCCTGATAGAAGGATTCGACCGCGGATTCAAACGTTTTGTCTATAAGGGCAAAAAACGACCCGACGGCTCCAAAAACCACGAATCCCAGAGAAAAAAACATCGCCAGATAAAGAAATAGATGAAAAGCCGGATTTGTTTTCTCACTGTTTTTAGATATACTGTTTTTCATATTTTTCTATTAACGATTATTTATTGCTATTCTAGCAGACTTACAGAAAAATAAATAGAGGCCGAAACTTTTTTAGTATCAGCCTCCTCATCTTAAAATCCTTAAGCGAAATTTATTATTCTAGGATTTTCCTCCTGTGAGCCTTTTGTTCTCTTTTCTGCATCTAGGGTCGGCCGTTGCACTGCTTGATAGAGACATCACCCTCAAAATGATGTGAAAAACGGAAGGATCGACCTCCAGCGGTCTGCCTTGAAAAATAAATATTTTATCAGGCTCGCTCACCATCCATCTTGCGCAAACCGGAGAATCATTTATCTCCAAATAATTATTTTGGAAATTCATTGATAAGATATTGACACTTTTTCCGGGCCAGAAGCAAAAGGCTCCGTTTATGTTTTTCCACTCTTCAAGATATATCAATCCTCCATTCATTGTGTTTCTATCCCAGGATATGTCTCTCGCTTTTATTCTTTTTCTCGGGGATGACTCTGAATAGATTCTGCCTACTCCATAATCACAAGACAGGTCGTTAAAAATAATTTCCAGGATATTTTTTGCGTAAAAAAACTCTTTTTGCGTGGAAATCATGTCTTTCTCCTTTTGTCTTATATTTTTAATATGCTGTCTTCGTGTCAAAAAGACTATCAATTTTATACCTCAACTGTCAATAGAAAAATATTTGACTTTCAACAAAAATTTTCATAATATTGAATATTGGAATGGCCGATGATAGATTTGCAAACTTCCAAGGAGGGAAAATTATGCAATTTTCAGAAGAAGATAAAATTTTCATTTGGAAAGTTGTTATGGTTTTTTTTGAAGAAAGCAGAAAATTCGAGGATTTTATTTTAGAAAACGCCAAAGGCGCAATGAAGAAATGGCCGATAAAATCGATTACGTCTCCGGGGATAATCAGGATCGACAGATCCAGCGCCGTTACATTGCTGGAAAGCAAAATTAAGGCCTACTACCTCGGACGGCAGTTTGAGGAAGAAATCAGAGAAAGAGTGGATCTTCCAAAAGAAGAGATTATGGTCCGGATAAGCAGAAAAAGGAGCGGGATCGATATCCGGCTGCGTCTGAAAAATGAGGATGGACTCAGGATAGCAGAAATCTCCGCCAAAAGGAAACAGCGTTGACGCTTGTCATAAACAAGAAAACATTTCCAAAAAAAATTCCGATCCGGAAAGCGGCAAAAGCCAGATTCCGGATTTTTATTTTTTAAAAAGTAGAGGCTATCGTGCCATTTAGCAGGTAGCCTCTTTTTTGTTTGTTTTTATTTTTTGTTATTTTTTTGCGTCCCTTTCTTTTCCCGCCTTCTTTTCGCGGTCGATCCAGGCAAGAAAATTTTTTCTTTCTTCGGTCATTGGAGACTCTTTACTTTCTTCTTCGGAATCCCCATTCCCATAGCTGTCGTCCATCGAACAGACGAAACCGCAATTGCTATCAGGCATTTCTATCTCCCTATTTATTGGATTTTTATTTTTTGTAAATTTTAAAAACAAACAATTTTATTATAATAGAAAAATAGGATAAATCAAAGCGTCTGTTTAATTGCAAATATTTTTTATTTTATAATAATAAAAAACGCCTATTTTGAGGCGTTTTGAAAGTTTTAAAAAACTGAGTTTTATTTTTTACTGTCTCTCCTGAAAGCCGATACCGGCGTTTTCCGGAGAGCTGGCTTCTTCGATTGACCCGAATCTTTCTTCATATTTTTTTAGATTCTCCTCCATCGCCCGCACCATTCTTTTGAAATGTCCCGGTGAAACAATCACTCGAGAATTGAGAGTTCCGGTCGGAGGAAAAACATTTAGGAAATCCAGCACGAATTCTTCCTTGGCATGGAGGATCTGCATCATGTTGGAATATGTCCCTCCAAGCTTCTCATCGCTCGCTTTGATGTTAATTTTTTGACCTTGCTGTCCGCCTTTCGGAGCATTATTAGTTGACTGATTCATATTTTTGAATATGTGATTAGTTATTAATATTCTCGTTTGTTTTATTCTAACATAAAAAATGGAATGAAGTTGTTCTTCCATTCCATAATTATTTCTTAAACTACTTTCTCGCCTTTCTTTCTTCTATCGCCTTTTTAAGACGTTCCCTGGCACGCTGCTCAAATTCTGCAGCTCTTTTATTGCGATCAGCAAAATTTGCTTTTTGATGTTCAATAATTGCTGACCCAGCCTTCTTTATGGCACTCCCTGTCTCAGCAACCGCCTTATCAAAATTGTCGCTCTCAATGAATTTTTTAGAGGCTTTATATAAAATACCTCCCAAGACCGCAATGATAATGACTTTACCCACTTCTTTAATATCTTTTGAATCCATCACATCCTCCCTTTTTATATTTTAATATAAATAACTATTATACATATTAATTAAAGCTTATCATACAATTTTAATATTTTTTGTCAACCCAAATTGATAATGCATACACTCATGCTGCACTTTTTTAGCAAACTCGGAGCATATGAAAACTGTGCCCAAAACAACACCGAAAGATAAGCTCTGGTGGATAAGTTCCATCCTTGAAAAAAATAATAATTAAGAAAAAGCGGGGGTATAAAACCCCCGCTAATTAATTACTTCTTATCTTCGTCTTTCCCTGTCCCGTCATCCTCGGATGATTGAGATTTCTCATCAGAAGGTTCTGTCTCAGCATCCTTAGGCTGACCTTCTGCTCCAGTTTGTTCAGCGCCTGACTGACCCTGAGCTCCTGATTGACCCTCGGGTTGAGCTGCTTTGTAAAGCTCTTCGCCGATCTTTTGCGCTTCTTGAGAGAACTCTTCAGTCGCTTTCTTGATGTCCTCAGTAGAAGCATCTTTGTTTTCCAGAACTTTTTTAAGCGCTTCTATCTTTTCTTCCACCGGTTTCCTTTTATCATCGGAAATCTTGTCTCCAGATTCTTTCAAAGCTTTTTCTGTGCTATGCACCAAGCTCTCGGCAATATTTCTAGCTTCCACAGTTTCTTTCTTTTTCTTGTCTTCTTCTGCATGAGCCTCAGCGTCTTTTTTCATCTTCTCTATTTCTTCTTCGCTGATTCCGGTCGAGGCCTCGATTCTTATGGACTGTTCTTTGCCGGTCGCCTTGTCTTTGGCAGACACGTTTAGAATTCCGTTGGCATCGATGTCAAAAGTAACTTCGATCTGAGGCACACCTCTCGGCGCCGGAGCGATTCCGTCCAGGATGAATCTTCCCAGAGTCTTGTTTCCGCTGGCTACTTCCCGCTCTCCCTGAAGGACATGGATCTCAACGCTCGGCTGATTGTCAGCCGCAGTCGAGAAAATTTGGCTTTTCTTAGTGGGAATCGTGGTATTTCTCTCGATAAGAGGAGTGGAAATCCCCCCCATAGTCTCAATACCAAGAGTAAGAGGAGTCACGTCCAGAAGAAGCACGTCCTTAACTGATCCTTCCAGAACTCCGCCCTGGATCGCCGCTCCAAGAGCCACGACTTCATCAGGATTCACGGACGCGTTAGGTTTTTTACCGAAAAATTCTTCAACTTTCTTCTGGACCAACGGCATCCTGGTCATCCCTCCGACCATCACGATTTCATTGATGTCTTTAGTCTCAAGTTTTGCGTCAGATAGAGCTTTCTTGACCGGATCCATCGTTTTTGTCACCAAATCACCCACCAATTCCTCCATTTTTGATCGGGTAATTTTCATCACCAGATGTTTCGGTCCGGAAGCATCAGTGGTGATAAAAGGTTGGTTGATTTCGGTTTCCTGGGCAGTAGAAAGCTCGATCTTGGCTTTTTCGGCAGATTCTTTTATCCGCTGGAGAGCCAGATTGTCTTTGCTCAGATCAATTCCTTCCTGTTTCTTGAATTCATCAATTATCCATTTTATAAGCACTTGGTCAAAATCGTCTCCTCCGAGATGGGTGTCCCCGTTGGTGCTTATAACTTCGACCGTATCGTCTCCGACTTCCAGGATGGATATGTCAAACGTTCCTCCTCCAAGATCGTAAACGGCGATCTTTTCATTCTTCTTCTTGTCAAAACCATACGCCAACGCGGCCGCAGTCGGCTCATTTATTATTCTCTTTACTTTGAGTCCGGCGATCTCTCCGGCTTCCTTGGTAGCTTTTCTCTGCGAGTCGTCAAAATAGGCCGGAACGGTAATGACCGCTTCTTCTATTTTTTCTCCCAATTTATCTTCTGCATCGGCTTTGAGTTTCTGAAGAACCATCGAAGAAATTTCCCGGGGAGTATATTCCTTGTCTCCCATCTTGACCTTGGTCTGACCTTTGTCGCCCTCAATAATCTTATAAGGCATCAGTTTTATGTCTTCTTGCACTTCAGGATCCTTAAACTCTCTTCCGATGAGGCGCTTTACGGAAAACAAGGTGTTTTCCGGATTAGTGACAGCCTGGCGTTTTGCCAAAAGTCCCACTAGTCTTTCTCCGCTTTTGTTCACGGCCACCATTGAAGGAGTGGTCCTGTTTCCCTCTTTGTTTTCGATGATTTCCGGCTTGCCTCCCTGAACCACCGCCATAGCGCTATTGGTAGTTCCGAGATCGATTCCTAATATTTTTCCCATATGTTTATTAGCTTATAGTTTTTAGCTTATAGCTTTTAGGTGTTATAAGCTCAAAAACTATTTATTTAATTTTTATAATTTACTTGTTAATTTTGAATTCATCTGCTATATTTATCCCGCAGTCCTCCTTAACCTCAGCCCCAGGGAGATTTTCAAGAGCTTTTCCTTGAAGCCCTGGGCAGCCCGGCTGGATGCAATTTATTCTCAACGTTGGAATAAAGCATACTTACGGGCTTCTTTAATTCCTACTTCACTATAACTCTGGCCGGCCTTATTATTTTATCGCCAATCTTATATCCTTTTAAAACTACTTTATCCACCTTTCCATCGCCTCCTTTTTCGCCTATCGCTTGCTCCTTGTCGCCTTTATCGATTGCCTCACAGAATTTTGTATCAAAATTATCTCCCATTTTTATATCGATCTCCTCTATTCCATTTTCTCTTAAAACATCCTCCAATTGCTTCTTGATATGCATTATTCCGGTAACCCATGGATTGTCTTTCTGATCCTCCGGGATATGTTCCACTGAGGAAGAAAAATTATCCAAAACAGGAAGAATTTGTAAAACTATGCTTTCGGTCGCATACCTTATGACGCTTTTATTGCTTTCGGCCTGTCTTTTTTTATAATTATCAAATTCCGCCTGACATCTTTTCCATCCATCTAAATACTCTTGCGCCAAACTTTCGGTTGATTTTTTTCCTTTATTTTTTTTACTTAATTTTTCTTTTTTTTCTCTCATATTCGATATTTAAAAGTTAAATACTGATTAAAATTGCGATCGTAAATGAAGCGCCTAGAATCTTTTTTACATATTCAATCAAGGATTTGTTTTTGGCATATTTCATCCTTTTGGGTCCGATCAGCGCCAAAACTCCTTTTTCTCCGCTTTTGAGCTTGTACGGAGAAACTATCATCGAACATCCGGAAATTTCTTTGACCGGATTCTCTTCTCCGATAAATATCCTGGTTTCTCCTTCGGGAATATCCCTGATTATTTTTTCAAACATTTCATCCACATAATCCAAGGTCTCCGCCAACTTGCAAACCTCGTCCAGCTCCTTGAATTCCGGCTGCTCCAAAAGCTCGCTCATCCCAAAATCATAAAAATCCCCTTCTTCCAAAACTCCGCTAACCGCCAAATTTCCGGATATTCCCGAAAGAAGCTTGGCTGTCGTCCTTGATAACCGGGTGTTTTTGGCTTTGAGCTTCAAAAGCTCTTCCTGAAGACGCATCTGTTCTTTTTTTGTCAGTTCTTTATCTTTCATCAAAGATTCGACAAAATATCTATAGCCTTTGTCGGTCGGAATCCTCCCTGCGCTGATATGAGGCTGATGGAGGTATCCTTCTTTTTCCAGATGAGCCATATCATTTCTAATCGTTGCGGAGCTGGCATCAATTTTATATTTTTCAACCAATATTTTCGAACCGACTGCGTTGGCTGTTTGGGTATATTCTTCAATGATGTTTCCTAAAATTTTTTCTTGCCGATTATTCATAAACCTACGAAACTACAAATCTATTACAAATATACAAATTATATTCTAATTTTATTTTCGATTCGATATAGTTTCATTATACTTCACGCTTTAGCACTCGTCAAGTTTGAGTGCTAATTTTAGTTTAGGATAATTTTAAAAAAGTGTCAACTGGATTTTTGCATACAAAAACACGTTCGCCTAGGCGAACGTGTTTCTTATAAAAAGTTGCTTTAGATTACATTTTTTCTATATCTTCTACAACTTCATCAATACTTTTTTTCTCAGATCCTTCAGCTTTTTTAGCTCTTTCAGATCCTTCCGGCTCGTTGATTTTCAAATTTACGCGAGCATTATTTTTTGCTCCTATCACTCTTAAAAGAGTTCTTAGGGCTTTAGCTGTCTGACCTTCTCGGCCGATAACTATTCCCATATCAGCCGGATTTACATCCAAACTTACGAGAACGCCCATTTCATCAACTTTTCTTTCAACTTTTACGTCGTCAGGATTGTCAACAAGCATTTTTACAATCTGCTCGATAAATCCAGCATCTGATATTGCTTCTGCCATACTTTTTTTCTTTCTAACTAATTACGGAAACGACATGCCAAAAACCCATCGTTTCATCTTCTATTATATATTATTTCCGCCAAATTGTCAAACAAAAACCGCTTTATACCTGCTTAAAAAAATTTATCTAGGCTATCCTATAAATAACGTCTTTTTTCTCAACTACTATCTTCCAGCCTTTTCTTTCCGCAATCTCTTTGAGGTTTTTGTTGGGATTAAAGGCTATGGGATTTTCAACCAGATCCAAAAAACTCGCATCGGATTCCGTATCGCCCACGCCATAAGAACATTTGAGCGTAAGATCATTTTCAAAAACATACTGCTTTATGAGCTGTCCTTTATCTCTCACTGGAGCAAATTCTTCTTCTCCTGTATAGATATTGTTTTCCATTTCATAGACGCTTCCAAAAACCTCATCGAAATTCAAACGCAATCGATTAAATTCCTTGACAACTTCTATCGGGGAACCGGATACGGCAATTATATGGTAACTATCTTTTTTTAATCTTTTTATAAGCTTTTCCGCAAATATATAGGTTCTGTCTTTATGAAAAGGAACGACCGCTCTGCTTGCTTTTTCAACATCTTCCAGTCTACAGCCCTTTATGTGCTCACTGTAAAGCCTGACTAATCTCTTTCTATAATCCTCATAAGTACCTTTATGCTCCAGCCAGCTGGTGTAAGCCTTAAGGAGCTCTCTGCGGGCGCTTTTGGGAAAAACTTTCATCCAAACCAATTCATCGATCAATTCGAAATGAAGATTTTTTCTAAAAATCGTTCCGTCAATATCGAATATGGCTAATTTATTCTTCTGCATATTTTTTTTATTTATATTTAAACTCTCTCTTTGGAAAAGGGAGATTCCGCTTTGCGGGAG
>JAQVJM010000006.1 GCA_028695135.1 Candidatus Moraniibacteriota bacterium
TTTTTCATACCTACTTATTAAAAGCTCCAGGGAAACAGTCAAACAAAAAGAAGAGCTTGAAATTTTATCCAAAAAATTGGCCAAGAATAACAGAAAGCTCAAGGAACTTGATGATGCCAAGAATGAATTCATCTCCATCACCGCCCATCAGCTGAGGACTCCGCCGACGGTCATCAAGGGATATATAAATATGGCGCAGGAAGATCCCAACAATAAATTGGACGACGAGACGAGGGATGCTTTGGATAGGGCGCTGATTTCCAACGAAAGACTCATTGATCTTATCGAAGACATCCTTAGCGTTTCTAGGATAGAATCGGGCAAGATGAGATATGAGATGAAGGAGGATCAAGATATAGAGGGAGTATTGGAAGAAATTTACGAGTCTTTTCTTTTACGGGCGCAGGATAAGGGCTTGGAGCTGGTTTTAAGCAATCCGAAAGAACGCTTGCCTAAGATATTTATGGACGGAAAAAAGATCAGGGAAGTCATTTCCAACCTGGTGGACAACGCCATAAAATATACCCGCGAAGGAAAAGTTGAGATTGTAGCTTCGGAAAGGGATGGGAATATCCGCATCGAAGTGAAAGACACGGGCGTGGGAGTTCCTCGAGAAGAAATGCCTTATCTGTTCAAGAAATTTTCCCGGGGAAAAAATCCCGGCCGGCTGGGAGCCGAAGGCACCGGTCTGGGCATATTTGTCGGCAAAAAAATTGTCGAAGACCATGGCGGAAAAATTTGGATCGAGTCCGAGGGAGCTAATAAGGGGTCGACTTTCATAATCGAGCTTCCCGTCAGAGCCGTGGAGCAGGAAGAAAAAAGGATCATTGAGGAAGAAAGGCGGGAAAAAATAAAAGAAGCTCGGCAAGAAAAAGAAGTTGAAAAATTTGTGGAAGAGATTTAAATAAAAAATAATCACCCGGGCATTTTTTGATTTTTCATCAAAAAATTTACGGGACAAAAATATGACAGCCTCAATATCCACCCTGGTTTTTTCTTTACTTTCTTTGATCATTGCTTCCGGAATCTTTGGATCTTATCTGGGAAGCGGGAGAAAAAGCAAAAAATTAAAAAGGCTCTACATTTTTTTCGCGCTTTTTTCCGTCTATCAGTTGTGCTTTTCCTATTTCTTTTTTTTCGACAATCTCTACTTTGCCGCTTGGGCATATAATCTGGCGGTTGTGATTGTTTTTGCGATGATTGCCTTGATTTTTGGGATAATTATGGACATATTCGATTTTACCTTGAGCGGCAGGAGGCTGACCTACGCTTTGATAATTTTCGTCGGAGCGTCCGTATCGGCTGTTCAAATATATGATCTGCACTTTCCCATAGTCGAGGAAGACGGAATTGTAAACTGGAACGCCAATGTCATTGCCGCCCGCGCCACTTCTCTTTCTGTTTTTTTCGTTTCCTTGACTTGGGTCTACGGAATTTTAAAGAACTTTTCGGCTTTTGAATATTTTTCTCAGAAGGCGAAGGCGATCTTTCTTTCTTCGGGAGGACTTTTTTTGGGATTATCCGGTCTTACCACTTACCACTCCTACGAAAGAGAGATAGCGATAATATCGCATATTTTTGCTTTTGTCGGAGGCTTCTTGATTTTGGCCACTCTTTTGATCTACGATAAAAATAAGGAGAAGTGATATGAAAAAAGTGATGGTTTTCGGAACTTTTGATATTTTTCATCCCGGCCATGATAATTTTTTAAAGCAAGCCCGAAAGTGTGGGGATTATTTAATAGTTGTAGTAGCCAGGGACGAGACGGTTTTGGCCGTGAAAGGAAGACGGCCATTAAATGATGAAAGTTTCCGGATAAAAAAAATCAGGGAGAGCGGATTGGCGGATGAAGTCGTACCGGGAAGATCCTTGGACAAAAAATCGCCCCTCTCCAACCCTCCTCTCAAGGAGGGGAAGGGGTCATCGAGGCAGTATGAGATTATCAAAAAATTCAGGCCGGATGTGATCTGTCTCGGCTATGACCAGAAATTCTTTGTCGACGGGCTGGAGGATAAATTGGAAGAGTTCGGATTGGGCGGAACTGAAATAATAAGATTAAAGCCTTTCAAGCCTGATATTTATAAGTCGTCGAAATTGAGATAAAATTTACAAAAACGTAGCATGTTAATGCGGTCGTATTTTGTTGCTACAATATTTTATGCATAAGTTCGGTTCCACGCAAAAGAAGATCATGTTGATATTTTTAGGAGGCTTGGCGCTAGGGACGTCCTCATCTCCCCGCCAATATTTTAGGAATCTCCGGCTGATCAGGAAGGAATGGAAGAATATAGATCAGCGCACTTTCAATCATTCCATAGCCAGACTCTCTGAGGAGAAATTATTGGAAGAAAAGATCCTTCCGAACGGATCTTTCAAATTGATTCTGACAAAAGAAGGAAGGCGCCAAGCTGAAATACTCAGCATTCTTGGCAGTTCGATAAAATTCAATAAGCCGAAGCGTTGGGATAAAAAGTGGAGGATCGTCGTTTTTGATATTCCGGAGAAGGACAGGATTTTTAGAAATATTTTGCGAGGGCATCTTAGGGATCTTGAATTTTATAAGCTTCAAAACAGTGTTTTTGTCTCTCCTTATCCTTTTGAAAAATCGATTTTAGAATTAGTAGAGGTGTATTCGGCCGGAAAGTATGTTAGAGTTATTGTCGCTACGAATATCGATAATGAAAAAACTATTAAGAATTATTTTTTTAGACGCAAAAAATAATAACGTAGCATATTAATGCGGTCGCATTTTGTCGCTACTTTTTTGAGGTATGAAAATAATCAGACTGGATTTGAAAAATTTTTCTTCCAAGGATATCGAGACGATTTCTTCCGAATTGAAAAGGGGGAAAGTCTTGGTTCTGCCGACGGATACGATTTACGGATTAAGCGCTTTGGCGGAAAATAAAGAGGCTGTGGAAAAAATTTATCGGATAAAGAAGAGGGACTGGAATAAGCCCCTGGTCACGGTTATGAAAAACTTCCGTATGCTGAGGGATTATTGCTATCTGAGCCGGAGGCAGTATGATTTTTTGAAAAAAGAGCTTTCAAAAACCCGGCCGGTGACGGTCATTCTGAAAGGAAGGAAAAATCTGCCTGAATATCTGTCGGACAAAGAAGGGGGAGTTGCCGTGCGGATTCCTGCAGGAAGCGAATTTTTGATGAATATCTTAAAAAAAGTAGGTAGGCCTCTGGTTTCAACCAGTCTGAACGTTTCCGGGGAGAAAGAGTTGACGAATCTCAACAGATTGGAAGAATATTTCAAATCTACAAGACCCGAGCTGGCGGTCGATGGGGGAAAAATTATCGGAAAATCCTCGAAAATTATCGATGTCAGGGAAATAAATGATGCAAAGGTTATCAGAAAATAACGCAGTATCTCATGACGTTCGTTATTTGATGCTGCGTTTCTAGGTTCTGAATTATCTGAATTATTAATCACTAAATTATCGAATTTATCTAATCATTTTTTACTACGTATCATTATGCCAAAAAGAAAAAGACAGCTATTCGTAATCCACGGCGGAATGACTTTCAGAAGCAAGAAAGATTATTTAAATTTTTTGAAAAGCAGGGAAATATCCGTCGAAAGGAAGACAAAATGGGCCGATGAATATCTGGACAAGAAACTAGGAAAATATTTTGACATAATAAGACCGAGGATGCCTCTTTCGGAGAATGCCAAATATGGGGAATGGAAGATGAATTTCGAGAGATATTTCCCTTATTTCAAAAACGGCGTTATGCTCATCGGTAATTCGCTCGGCGGGATTTTTTTGGCCAAATATCTTTCCGAAAACGGATTTCCCAAAAAAATCTTGTCCGTTTATCTGGTCTGTCCTCCGTTTGACGGCAGTTTGTCGGAGGAGGATCTGGTCGGAGGCTTCAGGCTCAGGTCCGATCTGTCGGCGCTGGAAGAAAAGACAAAAAATCTCAATCTGTTTTTTTCAAAAGATGACGACGTGGTTCCGGCCGAGCATGCGGAAAAATATCGCAAAAAATTGAAAAATGCCCGAATCTTCATCTATGAAGGGAAAAACGGACATTTTAAAATTTCCGAATTTCCCGAAATAGTGAAAATGATAAAAGAAGAAGCAAAAATAAAGTGATTGAAATTGCCAAGAGAGTTTTTCTTTGATACGATTATTATCGTATAGTGATTAATGTGCAACGCATAGCGCACATTTCATTCAAAATTCATAATTCAAAATTCATAATTCACAAAAAATGTTAGACATAAGATTCATCAGGGAAAATAAAAAGGCTGTAAAGAAGGCCATTGAGGATAAAAATGTCGATTTGGATCTGGATAAGCTTTTGGATTTGGACAAAAAAAGGGTCAGGGCCCTTCAGAAAATCGAAAAACTTCAGAAAGAAAGAAACCAGCTTAATGATAGAATCGCAAAGGCTGAAAATAAAGAGGAAATTATTGCTGAAGGTTCAAAAATAAAAGAGCAGTTGGCCGAGCTCGATCCGGAATATAAAAAAATAAAAGACGAATTTGATGATCTGATGGTAAGGGTTCCCACGATTCCTTCCAAAGATACTCCCAAAGGTAAGAGCGACGCGGACAATGTCGAAATTGACAAATGGGGAGAAAAGACCGAATTCAAATTCAAAGCGAAAGACCACATAGAGCTCGGAAAAGATCTGGATATTTTGGATCTCGAGAGGGGCTCGAAAGTAGGAGGATACCGGGGTTATTATCTGAAAAATGAAGGAGTTTCTCTGGTTATGGGACTGATGATGTACGCGATAAACAAGATGATTAAAAAAGGTTTTGCGCCGATGATTCCGCCGACTCTGGTAAAGGAATTCGCGCTTTTTGGAAGCGGTTATTTCAAAGGGAAGAAATATGACGGAGAGACGGACGAGATCTATCAGGTCGCGACATCGGACAAAGAAGCTGATGGAAGCGAAAGCAAAGAAAAAAAATTTTTGGTGGGAACCGCCGAGCCGTCGCTTCTGGCTTATTATTCCGATGAACTTCTGGACGAAAAAGATCTGCCTATAAGGACCTGCGGTTATTCGCAATGCTACAGGAGCGAGATAGGGAGCTATGGAAAAGACACCAAGGGAATGTATCGGGTGCACGAATTCATGAAAGTGGAGCAGATCATCGTTTCCAAGGCCGATATCGGAGAAGCCGATGCGCTTCAGCAGGAAATGGTTGGAATTACGAGGGAGATGCATGAGGAGCTGGGGCTTCCTTACAGGGTTCTTCAGATCTGTACCGGAGATATGGGAGTCGGGAAATACAAGATGTTTGACATAGAAGCCTGGATGCCGGGACTTGAACGCTGGGGAGAGACCGGAAGCGCTTCCAATTTTTTGGATTGGCAATCGAGACGGCTCAATGTAAAATATGTCGATAAAAAAGGAAAAAAGCAGCATGCTTATCTTTTAAATAACACCGCCCTTCCCAGTCCGCGAATCTTTATCGCAATTCTGGAGAATTACCAACAAGCCGACGGAAGCGTGGTCATTCCGGAAGTTCTTCGCAAATGGATGCCAGGGAATATTGAAAGGATCGAAAGGAAATAGAAGTTAATATTTGAATATATTTAAAGGGGTAACGCATCATTATTTACGTTACCTTTTTTATTTGTATCTTTTGTGTTTGATCCACACCCTGATTCTACATTGCGCTACCGCTAAAGCTGCGGCGATACGCGGTCGAAGGTGGAAGGAGGTTATTTTTTAGAGTACAATTAAAACGCCGAGCTATTTCAGTTCCGATACCGCATCGGGGCGAGACAGAAACCGGTGGTGCTAGCAAATATTTTTGATTTTTTTAGAAGCCTATTAAAAAAACGTAAAATAATGTAGAATGATATAGGAATAAAAATTTCCAATAATTTTTTAAATACAAGAAAATGTTTGGGAAAAATAAAAGAGGAAATCATAGCAAAGACCCTTTCGGTGACAGGGCGGCTGATAAGATAACGGAAATAATAGGAAGCTGGAAGTTTATAATAATCCAGAGCATCCTTTTGTTTTTGTGGGTAGCTGTCAATATAGTGGCGTGGATGAGCCATTGGGATCCTTATCCTTTCATCCTTCTTAACTTGGCCTTGAGTTTTCAAGCGGCTTACGCGGCTCCCATAATAATGATGAGCCAGAACCGCGTGGCTGATAGAGACAGAAAAAAGTGGGAACAGGATCTAGCTACTGACAGGCGGGCGGAAAGGAGGATTATCGAGTTGCAAAAACAATTAAATGGTATAGAGAGGAACAAGCTGGCAAGGATTTGCCAGGCGGTGGAAAAAAATAATAGAAAAATATTATGAGAGATAAAAGCGGATCGGAGATGAGTTTTCCGGAAAAAAAAGCGGAAGAATCAGGAGTGAAGACAAGGCTTGAAAGCATCCGTGATTCAGTCGTAAATATCCATGACAAATTGATCGAATGCGATAGAACGACGGACAACGCTCTTCCCGAATGTTTTACCGATTTGGTTACGGGAATCGTCATTAATGCGCAAATTATTTCGATGGAAAATGGCAAAAATCCTTTTTTGTCAGATGAAGAAATCAAAATTTTAAACGAGCATGCTAAAAATTTAATCGACTTGGAAAAAGAAAGAAGAGAAAAAGTTAAAATCGAAGGAGGAACGTACAGCGTCTTGAAGAGCGGATCGACGAAAAAAGGAAAAATAGCAAACCCGGAAGAATATGAACCCATATTAATAAAAGCCATCGAGGAAATGGAATCTTTGAGCAATTATATTTCAAAAATTTTGGAATCCAGGAACGTAAAGGGAGACTAATTTATCTCAACAACGGACATTTTTTAATAATGTGATCTTTGAAGATGGATAAAAAAATAAAATTTCCAAAAGATTTTTTGTGGGGATCGGCCGTTTCTTCTTATCAAGTTGAGGGATGGAATGATAATTCCGATTGGTATGAGTGGGAGAAATCCGGAAGGACAAAAGAGAAAAACGGAATAGCTTGCGATTATTGGAATCGGTATAAGGAAGATCATTCTATTATAAGCCAACTTGGGCAAAACGCTTTTCGCCTGTCTCTGGAATGGTCGAAAATAGAGCCGGAAGAGGGAAAATTTTCCGAGGAAGCCATAAATCACTACAGGGAAATTCTGAAAGACTTAAAAAGCCGGGGAATAAAAACGGCCGTTACTCTTTGGCATTGGACTTTGCCGATTTGGCTTTCGAAAGATGGCGGGTGGCACAATTGTGATACTGTTGATTATTTTGTTCGATTCTGCGAGAGGGTGGTTAAGGATCTCGGAGAGGATATTGACCTCTTTATATTGATGAACGAGCCTAGAATACCTCTTAACAAAGGATATTTATGGGGCGTTTTCCCCCCAGGGAAAAAGAACCCTTTTCTATATTTCAAGGCCCGAAAGAATATGATAAGGGCTTGCATCAGAAGTTACGATGCGACAAAAAAAATCAATCCTGACGTAAAAATAGGAATTACTCAATTTACAAATGCTATTTACTATTTAGGTTCATCGAAAATTCTCAAAGGCATCAGTAAAATTATAAGCAATCTATACAATTGGAGATTTCAAGACGGGATTGGTGAAAAGCAAGATTTTATTGGAGTTAATTATTATTTTGCAGTAGAAACCAGAGTTGGGTATCCGTTTTTTAAGATGATAAATGACAACAAGTTCCCAACAAATATGGGCTGGGGAGTCTTTCCGGATGGACTAAGAGAGGTCTTGGAAGATGGTTGGAAAAGATACAAAAAGCCAATGTATGTTTTTGAAAACGGAATTGCGATTGACCAAGATGAAGTTCGCGCTGAATTTATCAAAGAACATATAAAGGCGATTGCGCAGGCGATCAAAAACGGCGCGGATGTAAGAGGATATTTTTATTGGTCTCTTATGGATAATTTTGAATGGAACGAAGGTTTCAAAATGAAGTTTGGCCTAGTTGAAATCGATCGCAAAACCCTCGAAAGGAAAATCCGCCCAAGCGCTTGGGAATATGCAAAAATCTGCAAAAACGGAGAGTTTTAAAAATATTAATAAAATAGAAATAATCGATTAAGAAGCAAAAAGCATGAGGAAAAACAAGAGTTATTTCAGTCTGAAAAAAGTCAACAGAATTATCAGGCTTTTGATCGTTTCCGATCTTTTTGTGGTGGGAGGATTCGCTTTGGTGGCGCCTATTTTTGCCATTTACATAACAAGGACCATTGAAGGAGCCGACTTGGCGGTATTGGGGATAGCGGAGGCGATCTATCTGCTTACCAGAAGTGTTTTTCAAGTGCCTTTTGCTATGGTTGTCGATAGGATAAAAGGGGAAAACGATAATTTTTGGGCGGTGGTGATAGGGCTTTCGATTTATGCAATCGTGCCTTTGCTATATCTTTCGATATCTTTTTCTTGGCAGTTGTATGCGATCCAATTTTTATATGGCTTGGGTTCCGCCATAGCTGTTCCTTCGTGGATGGCGATATTTATAAAAAATGTCGACAAAAATCACGAAGGACTGGAATGGGGAGTTTACGAAATGTCCGTCGGTCTGGGCTCGGCGCTGGCGGCTTTTATGGGGGGAGTCTTATCCGAAATCCTCGGATTTGCTCCGGTGTTTTTGATGATTTCCTTCATGTCCTTGGCGGGAATCGCGATGATTTTTATGATAAGAAAAGATATATATTCGGGAAAATCCAAAATTGGCGGATAAATGATTTATTTTTTTTAGATTTTTTAGAAGGTGTGCTATAATTACAAGTTAGAGCGATGAAAAAATTGCAATCCGTTTTTTTTATTTTTTAACTTGGTAAAGCTTATACTCAGAAAACAAAAATGGAAGAAATTACTACAAAATACGAAGAGGTTATCATTGAGTTGCAAAGTGTCAATTTTATCTATAACAAAGGAAAGGACAATGCCTATCAGGCTCTTTATGATATAAACCTCAAAATAAAAAAGAATGACTTTTTGATAATATTCGGTCCGTCCGGATGCGGAAAATCAAGTCTTCTTAACGTCATATCCGGATTGGAATATCCCGATGAGGGAGAGGTTTTTGTTCTGGATAAAAAGAGAAGTGAAATGACCAAGAAAGACCAAGTTCAATTTCACAGGAAAACCATAGGCATGATTTTCCAGGCCTATAATCTGATTCCCACTCTTAATGTTTTGGACAATGTGGCTATCCCGCAAATTTTCATCAATAAAAGGAAAAAAGAAAGGGAAGCCAGAGCCATGGAGCTTTTGGATAAATTCGGAATAAAGGAATATGCTGAAAGGATTCCCACCGAACTTTCCGGAGGGCAGCAGCAGAGGATCGGCATTGCTAGGACGCTCATAAACGATCAGCCGATCATATTGGCCGATGAGCCGGTGGGAAATTTGGATTCCAAGTCGGCTACCAACGTGATGCACATCCTTAACCGGCTCAATACGGAAGAAAACAAAACAATAATAATGGTTTCCCATAATCCGGAAAACATAATCTGGGGAAACCATATCATATATATGAAGGACGGGAGGATCGAAAAAGAAGAATTCAGGGATATTAAGGGAGATATTACCGAAGTAAACAAGATGAAACAGCAAGATATCACCGATATCGAGGCGCTTCTGAGAAATTTCCAAGGGCTCACCAAAGAGCAGATCCGCATGATGATAGCTCCCATGAAGGCCAAAATATTGGCGCGGGCGGCCATCTTTGATCTGGAGGAGGATCAGCACAAAAAATTGGAGGATGGCATAAGGCAGAGGATCTTAAATACCATCAATCCGAAAGAATTT
The DNA here is from genome assembly GCA_028695135.1 of Candidatus Moraniibacteriota bacterium. Lineage (GTDB taxonomy): Bacteria > Patescibacteriota > Minisyncoccia > Moranbacterales > UBA9337 > STE-63. The sequence continues at coordinate 9,742 of JAQVJM010000006.1, forward strand.
TTTGACATATTGGACAGGCCGGAAGAGAGAGGAGGAGTGGAGTTAAACGCCAGAACGGCTCATAAGATATCCGAAAAGGTGGAGGAAATCATAAAGATCGCCCGCATTTCAGGGGACAGGGAGAAGTTTAGCGACGACGAAAGAGCCAGCATCGTTTCCAAATATATAAGCAATCAGGACGGAGTTTCCATCCAGCCCGATAAATTCAATAATTTGAGAGTCCTCATAAAAAACAGGCTCAACAGCGAAATAAATAGGAAGGAATTTTCCGAGCTTCTCGATAAGGACAAGGAAGATGGGGGCGCCGGACTGAATAAGCAGACGGCCAAAAAAATCGCCAAGCACATAGATCTGATCCTGATGATCAGCTACGGAATGACATAGTTTTATTTATTTTTTAAGACGAATTTATTTAATTTATTTTTTTATGTTGATTACGGATGTATTCAAAATATCGGCGCGATCTTTCAAAAATAACCGTTTAAGGACATTTTTGACTGTCGCAGGAATCGGAGTGGGAATCGGATCCATATTCTTTTTGGTTTCCTTGGGATACGGAGTGCAGAAAGTGGTTTTGGAAAAGATAGCTACCAGCGATTCGCTGCTTTCCTTGGATGTTTTTTCCAGCGATAAGGAAAAACCGATTTCCAGCGAAGATGTAAATGTTTTGGAGCAAGTGGACGGAGTTTCCAAAATATCTCCGGTTATCAATCAAAAGACAAAGATAAGCGGAAATAATTTTACGACTGATTCCACAATAAACATCGTCAACCAGAATTTTTTCAGCTTGGAAGGAATTACTGTGAAAGAGGGAGAGCTTTTTGAAGATTCTGACACGGACAAAATAGTGGTTACCCAGGCGGTTTTGGATCTATTGCATATCGGCGAAGATGATTTTGAAGGCAGGAAAATAACCATAGTCATAGAAGCGGCAGAGAACGGTTCGGCCAAAATGGTTGAAAGGACGTATGAGGTCATAGGATCCATAAAAGACAAATCAAAAGCCAATATCTACGTTCCCAGCAGTTCGGTCCGGGATCTCGGGTTTAGCAGTTTTAGCAGGATAAAGGTGAAAGCTTCTTCCGACGGGCAGGTTGATGCGGTAAGAAACTCTTTGATGGAGAAGGGATATTTTGTTTCTGCAATTTCCGATACGGTCGATCAGACGAGAAAAATATTCCGAGTGATCCAAATAGTTCTTCTCTCATTCGGAATGCTGGCTTTGATAGTAAGTGCCATAGGAATGTTTAATACTATGACCATTTCTCTTTTGGAAAGGACCCAAGAGATCGCCATTATGAAATCTTTGGGGGCTTCGGTGATCGATATCTGGAGCATGTTTTTGGCGGAATCGGTCTTGATCGGATTTTCGGGAGGAACGATGGGAGTGGCGCTGGGATACGCGTCGACCGAAGCTTTTAATCTGCTTCTAAATTTTATAGCCACCCGGTTCGGGGGAGCGAGCGTCGATCTTTTCGCAATACCGATATGGTTCGTTTTCTTCATAGTGGTTTTTTCCACGGCAGTAGGATTGATTACCGGATTTTATCCGGCCAGAAGGGCGGCCAATCTGGACACTTTGGAGGCGCTCAGATATAAATAATTATTTTTTTAATCAAACAATATGAAATTTTACAAAGATACGTTGGAAATAATATTTTTTGCCAGAGCCGGTCAGGGAGCGAAAAGCGCGGCTGAGATTTTGGCGCAAGCGGCGGTTGCGGAAGGAAAACATATACAAGCCTTCCCTTATTACGGTCCGGAAAGGAGCGGTGCGCCTACGAAAGCTTACGTAAGAATCTCTTCAAGACCCATCCGAACCCATGAACCGATTACCGACCCCGATCTGGTGGTGGTGATGGACGATACTCTTCTAAAAACCGAAAATGTTACCAAAAATCTTGATGAAAACGAATCTTTGATAGTGAACACCAAAAAGACGGAAGAAGAAATCCGTAAATTGGCCAAAGGATTCAAGGGTAACATAAAAACCATCGATGCTATCGGAATAGCCGAAGACACCATCGGCCAGCCCCGCCCGAACGGAGTGATGCTGGGGAAAATAGTGAGCGTCATCAAGGTTGTCAAGCTGGAAAATGTTTTCGATCAGTTCAGGAAAATATTCGAGAAGAAAGTGGGCAAAGCGATCACCCAGAAAAATATTCTGGCTATAGAGAGGGGGCACGATTCTTTGTAATCTTTACTAATTACTAATAAAATACGAATATAACTAATTAGAATTTTTTAATGGCCATGAGAAATTATTTAATTTATAAAGACGAATGTTATAGGATAATAGGTTTGATTTTTTAAATATTTAATGAAATAGGATAAGAGCACAAGGAAGAATTCTATCAAAAAGCTGTAGCGAATATTTTTTCGGAAAATAATATAAAATTTAAGGAGCAATTAAAATCCAAAGTTAAGTTTAAGGGCAGAGAAGCGGGATATTACATATTTGATTTCTTAGTTTTTGATAAAATAGTTGTTGAACTGAAACAGAAGAATTATTTTTCCAGTAAAGACATTGATCAATTATATTCTTATTTGAAAGCAAAAGACATAAAATTGGGCATTTTGGTCTATTTTACAAAGGAGGGGATACGTTATAAAAGAATAGTAAATTTAAATTGAAATTAATATATTAGTAAAAATTAGTAATTGTAATAATTTATGAATAAAGGATCAATCTTAAAGCACAAGATAAAAAATGCGGCAGATACTGGCGCGTGGAGGAACCAATCTCCTTATTTAGATAAGAAGACCTGTATCGGTTGCGGGAACTGCGTCAAATATTGTCCGGATGCCTGCATCGTTCTCAGAGAAGCCGTAAAAAAAGGGAAAAAAGTGAAATTCGCCAATATCGACAAAAAATTCTGCAAGGGTTGCGGGGTGTGCGCGCAAGTCTGCCCGGTAAAAGCGATTGCTATGAAGTAAGAGGGAAAAATATGGCTCATGATCCATGATTTTATATTTTAAAAAAATAAATAAGATAAAAGATGAAAAATAATAAATACAAAAAAGCTTTAACGGGAGGCGCGGCAGCCGCCGAAGCTTTGCGCCAGATAAATCCTGATGTGGCGCCGGTCTATCCGATCACGCCCCAAACTCCGATAATAGAAACTTTTGCCAAATTTTGCGCCGACGGAAAAGCGCGGACGGAAATAATGACCGCCGAGTCCGAGCACAGCGCCATAAGCGCGGCCGTGGGATCGCAAGCGGCCGGAGCCAGAACCGTCACCGCCACCAGCTCCCAAGGACTGGCGCTTATGAACGAGATTCTCTATATCGCCAGCGGGATGCGCCTGCCGATCGTGATGCTTATTTCGGCCAGAGCCTTGAGCGCGCCGATAAATATCCATGGCGACCACAGCGATGTGATGGGTGCGCGCGATACAGGCTGGATACAATTATTTTCAGAAAATTCCCAGGAAGTCTATGATAATACCATCATCGGTACGAAATTGGCAGAAAGATCAGAACTGCCGATCATGGTCATAATGGACGGATTCACCACTTCCCACAGCGTGGAAAATTTGGAAATGCTTCCTGACGGCACGGTGAGAAAATTTGTCGGAAGATATAAGAATAAGGAAGCGCTTTTGAATGTAAAAAAACCTCATACTTTCGGCCCGGTGTCGCTTCCTGATTCGTATTTCGAATTAAAGATCGATCAGGATGAAGCTATGAAAGAAGTTTTAAAAAATTATGAGGAGACAGCCGGAGAATTCAAGGAAGTCTCCGGAAGAGACTATGAGCTTATTGAAGAATACAGAGCCAAGGACGCCGATCACATTCTTGTTTTGATCGGATCGACCGCCGGAACCGCCAAGGATGTGGTTGATAATATCAGGGAGAAAGGGGAGAAGGTCGGACTTGTGAAAATAAAACTTTTCAGGCCTTTTCCTTACAAGGAGGTTGCTGTGGCTGTTTCAAAAGCCAAAAGTATCGCGGTTATGGACAGATCTATATCTTTCGGCTCTGTTCCGCCTCTCTATTCTGAAATAATAAATAGCGTCAAAGATTGTGATCTGCGGGTTGCGAGCTACGTTTACGCTTTAGGCGGACGGGATATTTTTACCAAGGATATCGAGAGAGTCTTTGAAGATCTGATTTCTGGAAATATTTCTGATAAGACGGAATACTTAAACGCTAAGACGCAATGATATGGATAATATGCAAATTTGTCCTCAGGTTTGCGTGGAACAGATAAAAGTATCCTTTACTGTCATAGGATTTGTATTTGTCTTTTTTTCTTTTTTGACAATTTATTTATTGAAGAACAAATTGACTAGAAAAGCACTAATTTTCCTAGTTGCGGCTTCAACAATATTATTTATATTATTATTAAATTTTAAATATGATGCATGCGCCAGCGGTTGTTCTTCTAGCGGTCTTAGCTTGGGAGAAATTAAACCTGTCCCATCATGGTTTATAAATCATTAATTTTAAGGATAATTCTTATTAATATCTTTAATAAAAATAAAATGAATAAAAAATTGACTGAAAAATTTTATCCGGGACACGCGACCTGCGCAGGATGCGGAATTCCGGCGATCGTGAGGCACGTCTTGGACGAAGCGGATTGTCCCGTGGTCGTGATAAACGCCACGGGTTGCCTTGAGGTGACTTCGACGCTTTATCCTTATAGCGCTTGGAAAGTTCCCTATATCCACAACGCTTTTGAAAACGCGGCGGCTACTGCGGCGGGAGTGGAAACCGCTTACCGGGCGCTCAAAAAAAAGGGAAAAATAAAAGATAAGATGAAGTTCGTGGTGTTTGCAGGAGACGGAGGGACTTTTGATATCGGCCTGCAAGCTCTCTCCGGAATGCTTGAGCGCGGACACGATGTCCTTTATGTGGCTTACGACAATGAAGGATATATGAATACGGGCGGACAACGCTCGAGCGCCACTCCCGTGGGAGCGGATATGGAAACCACTCCGGCGGGAAAGAAGTCCTCGGGAAACAAGCTTCCCAGAAAAGACATGATGGAGATAGTCAAAAGCCATCACATCAAATATCTGGCCCAGGCCAATGTCGCCTATATCGAAGATCTGAGGAAAAAGGCCAGAAAGGCGCTGGAAACGGAAGGACCGTCCTTCCTTCTGGTTCTACAGCCCTGCACCAATGTTTGGAAATTTCCGACTTCCGATTATGTAAAAATCGGAAAACTTGCGACTGAGACCAATTACTGGCCTCTTTACGAGATCGAAGACGGAAGATATATTTTGAATCTAAAAATTGAAAAACCGAAAAAGATTGAAGAATATCTAAAGACGCAAAAAAGGTTCGGACATCTTTTGAGTCCCAAGAACAAAGAGCTGGTGAAAAATATCCAGGAAAATATAAACAGGGAATGGGAAGGGTTGATTGAAAGGGAAAATGGTGGGATAGTAGAGCAGTAAGGCGGTAAAACTGCAATGCCATGTCGGCGATGCTTATTTTTTAAATTTTTTTATGAAAATAGTAAGAGATAAAATTTCAGTCGAAGAGCTCAAGGAAATGTCGGAAAGGATGTTCGGCAATCTGGTCAAAGCGGTCGTAGATGTTAAGAAGGAAATTATGGCCGTGGACGCTGAACTGCATGCCGACCAGGAAGCTTTTCTTTTAGAAGAGGGATCCGAGCAAAAAGATTTGTGGGGAATAAACTTGTATCCGGAAATGAAAGGCGATGATTTTATCGAATTTGATTCGATGATAAATCTGCGTCCGTCGCAGGATAACAGGAGCCGAGGCGTAGATGATTCCGAACTGCAGAAAAGGATAATTGAAATAGTCTATAAATTAGTGGAAAGATAATTTTTATGGAAGAGATCCAGCACAAAAATTTAGCCGGAGGAGAATGGCTCAAGCTTTCTTTTTTCGAGCAGATGGCCAATGTCGGAAGCGAGGTAGAAAGATCGATTATCTGGAAGGATAAGAATAATAGAGAATATAGCCGAATAGCATTTGAAAGAGCGCTGGAGCTTTTGGATCTGACGATTGCCGATCCCAAGAATAAAAAACGTCTCAAAGAGCTTCTGCGCGTGCGCGAATGTCTGGCCGACCATTTCGTCTTTGAAAATGAGTATGCTTCAACAGACAAAAACTGGCAAAATTATTTTTTCGTTTTCAACTGGGCGGCGAGGACAAGGAATAAAATGTAAAATCGGAGTCAAATTTAAATTTTCCAGTTTTAACGCTTGAGCCATGAGCGAGATTCGAAATCGCGGCCTACGAATGGAGTTTATCCGCTTGCCTCGGCGAGCGGAAATGCTTTACCCCGCCAGCCCTGAGACTATAATCGGACTTGCTATCAATTTGTCAAAATTTTAATTTTGCGACAAATTGGAATCTGCCTCTGGCGGAAACCCTATTTTTTCGTCTAGACTAATTTTTATTTTTATGCATAATTAAATAGAGCTGAGCGAATCAGCCACCTTAGCTCAGTTGGCAGACCTTCCCGCCATTGCCTAAGCCCACGTAGCTCAGTTGGTAGAGCGACGCACTCGTAACGCGTAGGTCATCGGTTCAATCCCGGTCGTGGGCTCAGGCTTAGGCAGGCGGGGCGACGCACTTACGCTCGCCGAGGCAAGCGGATAAACTCCATGCGTAGGTCATCGGTTCAATTCCGATAGGTGGCTCATAATTTTTTATGAACAACAGAGATAAAAAAAATATAAATTTGGAGGATTTCCTGAAAAATATAAATTCGGGAAAAAACAAGAGAATAAACCCTTTTATAACCGTAGTGCTGCTGATTTTCGTCTTTTTAAATATTCTCGCCGACACGGGCGGGTTTAGCCTAATAATTAATCATCTAAAATCTATGGGAACACTCACGACGCTGATTATCATTGCGGCAGTGATCATATTGATCTCCATCCGCCAGATCAATCAGTACCAAAAAGGTGTAAAATTCATGTTGGGAAAATATGTCGGTATCATGGAGCCTGGCTGGAGGCTGGTTTTTCCGATAATCCAGGGCTATCAAAAAGTCGATATGCGCATCAAGGCGGTTGATGTGCCGGATCAGGAAGCTATCACTAAGGACAACATTTCCGTAACGGTCAACGCGGTGATATATTACAAGGTGGCCGATGCGGAAAAAGCGATAATCGAAGTGGAGGATTTTTATTATGCCGTATCCCAGCTGGCGCAGACTACGATGCGAAACGTAGTCGGAGAGGTCGATCTGGACGAGCTTCTCTCCAATCGGGACGCGATTGCGGAGAAAATCAGAAAAATTGTTGATGAAGCGACGGACGCTTGGGGAGTGAAAGTCAACTCGGTGGAGCTCAAAGACGTCACTCTTCCCGAGGAGATGAAAAGGGTTATCGGAAAGCAGGCTGAGGCGGAAAGGGAGAAAAGAGCGGTTATAATAAAATCGGAAGGAGAGGTCGTGGCAGCCGGCAATATTTCCAAAGCGGCTGAAATGCTTTCTGCCAAGCCGGGGTCGCTTCATCTGAGAACGCTTCACACCCTTAATGATCTTTCATCTGATCAGTCCAATACGGTAATCTTTGCCGTACCCATAGAAGTTCTGAGGGCTCTTGAAAAAATAGGCGGTCAGGGGAAATAACAAGAACGTACTTACGTCCGTAATTACGAAAAAATATGAAAAAAGAAATAAGGAAATTAAGCAAAACATCGACCCATAGCTACTCAATCGTTATCCCGAAAGCGATAATCGATAGATATGGATGGCGGGAAAAACAAAAACTTGTCATTGAAGACAAGGGCAGGGGAAAATTGGAAGTAAGAGATTGGCGGAAGCGTTAAGGCGTTATAACAATTAAACAATATAACAATTAAACAATATAACAATTAAACAATATAACAATATGCGTACATTTATCTGTGAAATTTGCGGGGACGCTTATCTGGGAACGGAGGCGCCTTCAAAATGTCCTTTCTGCGGGGCTGATCATTCTTATATAAAGCCGGGAGCCGAAGCCAATCCTGTTTTTAAAAGAGCGGGAGAAATAGGCGAAAAATCCAAGGAAAATTTGATGCTGACCTTAGATTTGGAAATGAAAGCCAGCGCCATCTATCTTTGTATGGCGGGAAAAACCGAAAAATTTGAAATTAAGCAGATGTATAAGCGTCTGGCCAAGGTTGAGCTGGAGCACGCGACGGTCGTGACGAAGCTTCTGGGGATAGAGATGCCGAAAAGCTCGGTCGAAGAGTGCGGAGACGAAGATCTGGAAAATTTCGAAAAAACCGTGGAGCTGGAAGAGCACGCCACGTCTCTTTACGGAAGATTCGCTGCGGAATCCGAAGAAGAAAAAGTGAAAACTTTTTTCGTGGCTCTTATGAAGGTCGAAGCGGAGCATATCGAGCTTATAAGGAATTATATGTAAAAATATTTTAAATCCTGTTTAATCTTTTGATTTATAAAAAATCGCCGGCTTTTCCGGCGTTTTTCATTTTGCAACTATATAATTCCGCATATTTATATTTTAGAAAGAGATTTTTTTTAATCCTTATTTTCTTCTTCTTCCGAATATTGCCTTATCGCATCTTCCCATCTTTTGAGCATCTCTGGATCTACGTGCATCGTTTCGGACAGATAATAAAGCAAAGAATGATTATCTTCGATTTCCACTTTTTCTTCAATCTTGTCGCTGTCTGTTTTTTCAGCTTTTTCAGCGCTTATTTTTTTCCCTGTTTTTATATTATAGTAAACAGTTTTCTTTTTAAGCCTGGAATCTCCGGAAATCATCGGAATATTTTTTATCTCAGGGACATACCCGATGAAATTTTCTTTAGGGACATCAGTTATTATTTGCGAGATGAATTTATTCCAGATCGGCGCGGCGACATAAGAGCCGTCTGCTCCCATTTTCATAGGACGGTTATCATTGTTTCCTGCCCAGACCCCCACAGCTATTGAAGGCGTATACCCCACAGTCCAGGCATCTCTGTAATCCTGGGTAGTTCCCGTTTTGGCCGCTAGGGCATATCCGTCCAGATGCAGGAGATTATTCGGTCCGAAAATTGGCGTTCGCGCTGCATTATCGGATAAGATGGAATTTATCTTTCTGGCGATTTCCGGATCGATCGCCCTTATTTCTTCTTTTGTAAATGTCTGGATTTCTTTGCCGGAAGAATTTGTTATTTTTATGATAGGAGTCGCGGGATTTCTTATTCCGTCATTGGCGAAAACCGAAAAAGCAGAAGTTTCTTCCAATAATTTCATAGCGCCTCCGCCAAGGGCAAGCGCCAGGCCGTAGTTTCTATCGTCGTTCAATGTCGTTACTCCCAGCCTCTTTGCCAGTTCTATCGTTTCAGGAATTCCGGCTAAGTAGAGAGTTTGCACTGCCGGAATATTTAGCGACATTGCAAGAGCCTGTCGCATTGAAACTCGTCCATGAAATTTTCCGTCATAATTTCGGGGAATATAATCTTTGCCGCTTCCGTCCGGACCGAAGTTTGTGCGTGCGTCGAAAAGAAGAGTTTCTGGCTGGAAGCCTTTTTCGAAAGCCTTGGCGTAAACTATGGGCTTAAAGGATGATCCGGGCTGTCTTTCCCTTAATGAAACGTTTACTTGTCCGTCTATCGATTTGTCAAAATAATCCAAGGATCCTGCCATCGCCAAAATCTGTCCTGTTTTAGGATCGATAGCCACCAGCGAAGCATTGGTCGCCCCATACCTATTGAGATGATCTTTGGAGTTTTTGAGAATTTCTTCCGCAAGCATCTGCTTTTCCCAATCAAGGGAAGTGATTATTCTCAGTCCTCCTTTTTCAAGAAAATCTCTTCCATATTCGCTTTCCATCTTTTCAAGGACATACATTACAAAATGGGGCGCTTTGATGTCGCGGTTAAGGGGCTGTATTTTTTCCTCTATATTTTCATTCAGCGCTTTTTCTGCCGTTTCTCCCGAGACCAGTCCCAATTCTCGAGTCCTTTCTATTATTTTGCGCTGTTTTTTTACCAGTTCTCCGATATTTTCTCCGTAAGGAAGATACAAACTAGGTGCGTTGGGAAGGATCGCAAGCAACGAGGCCTCATCTAAGGTGAGATCTTTTGCGTCTTTTTTAAAATACGTCTGGGCGGCCGCTTGGATTCCGTAGGCGTTGGCTCCGTAAGGAACTTTGTTGAGGTACATATCAAGAATCTCGTCTTTGGAATAGATCCGTTCTATCTTTATAGCCAAGACCGCCTCTTTGATCTTTCTTTTAAAAGTTTTTTCCCGGGTCAAAAAAACGTTTCTGGCCAGTTGCTGGGTTATGGTTGAAGCTCCCTGTTCGATGTTTTCCGCCTTTAGATTCTCTCTGGCAGCTCGAAGCGAGGATTTTATATCTATACCGAAGTGATGGTAGAAATTATCGTCTTCGGCCGCGATGGTCGCCCAGCGTATCGTGTCAGGTATCTCGTCGTGAGAAAGAACTTTCCTATTTTCCTCTCCAAAAATTTTATAAAGGACATGCTTGCCGCTCCTGTCATAAATTATCGAAGTCTCATTCATCTCAAATTTTTTTTCCGTCACTTCTGAAGTATTGGTATAAAAATATATGAAAGTCAGGAGAAAGGCCAGAAAAATCGAAACTAGGACGTCAAATATTCCCAGCGCCGTCTGAAGCGCTAAGCGCGCGTATTTATTGCGGGGAGGATTTTTAGCTTTGCGGGTCATTTTTCTAAAAAATAAAAAATAAAAAACGGCTTATCGATAAGCCATTATAGACTTTTTTTTACGGCAAGTCAATTTTCTTTCTTTAATGCCGGTTTTTATTTGCATTTTTTAGGGAAGTTTATTATAATTCACTATGAGTTTTGAAGCTTTAAAACTGAATTTTTTAAAAGTCAGTTTTGTTTTTATTAAAAATTTAAATAAAGAAAAAAATATGAAAAACTATTTTACCGGAAAGGGGATAAATCTCAGATCGCACGATTCTGAGGAGAGTGTCGCGAGCATTGCCAAAGAAACCGATCAAAGGAAAGAAAATATAGCGAAAAGCATAGACAAACTCATGTCGTTCAGCCTTTTTATGATATTTTTCGGGTTGCCGTTGTTTTTTACCGGGCTGGCTTTTCAGGGAGTTGTTTTTGAAAAGCAAATATATTTCTATTTTTGGGCTCTTCTGGCTTTGGTTTCTTGGGCGGCCAAGGGAGTTATTTTGGGAAAGATGAAGATTCGGAGAACTCCCCTTGATATTCCGATTGTCGCTTTTTGGTTGACCTATGTCATATCTACGGTATTCTCTGTCGATAGATGGCACAGCATTTGGGGATTTTTTGGAGATCCTTCCAGGGGACTTATGAATGTGACGGCGATAATAGTAATTTATTATCTGATAATGAGTAACTTCACCAAGGAAAGAATGCGCTTGATGATAGGCGGACTGGTGTCGGCGGGAATCATATTATCCTTGTGGTCCCTTATTCTTTTTATGGGAATTGATATTGTTCCGGACAAAATTAAGCCGTTTATCCCTTTCAATATAGTCGGGACTTCTACCGGACTTAAGCTTCTTTTTGGCGCCATGATTCCTTTAATTATCCTGTTTTTATTCGAGATGGATACGGAAAAAAGCCGGCTTAAAAAAATTACTTCTTATGTCTTGCTCGCTTTCGTTCCGATAAACATATTTTTGACTTCGATTCTTTTTGATAAGACCGGAGCGATTATAATATTGATAGGCGTGGGAATTTTTCTTCTGTATATCCTTTCCAATATTGTGAGGCCGAAAGACAAGATGACGTGGGTTCCTATGGTTGCTTTTGTTTTGGTCATGATAGCCTTAATGGTGGGAAGAAATAATATCAGCAGAGTAGATATTCCTTTGGAGGTAAGTCCGAATGCCAAAATATCTTGGGAGATTGCCAAGGGAAGCCTGAAGGAAAATGCCTTTTTGGGTTCCGGTCCTGCTACTTACGGATATAATTTTTCCATGTTCAAGCCCCAGGAATTCAATAATAATGTCTTTTTTGAATTGAGGTTCTATCAGGCGACCGGACTATTTTTCGAAGCTCTTTCGACCATCGGAGTTATCGGATTGGTAGCTTTTCTGATCGTGACAATCGCTTTTATAAATGTTTCGATTTATCTAGTGAGCAAAGATAAGGAGAAGAACAAAATTTATTCCCTGAGTCTTTTTTCGGCGGTTCTGATCCTTATGGCAGGCTCGCTTTTTCTCAGAGTGGAAGGAACGATATTGATTATCGGGGGACTTTTGGGCGCTTTGGCTTTGGCAACTATATTTTGGGAAAGCGGAGTCGAGGAAAAATCAGTCAAGCTTTCTTTCAAGGCTTCTCCGAAGTTTGCCCTAACACTAGCTTTCATCTTTATAATGATAAGTTCAGGAGTGGCCGCTTTATTCGTCTACATCGGAAGGGCTTACGTGGCTGATATTCTCGCTGGAAAGAGCCTCAGAGAACCGGTTGTTTCAGAAAATTCCGTTTCCAATGTGGTAAAGGCCGTAAGTTTGAACAATAAGGAAGGAAGATATTATTCGAGAGCCAGCCAGGAGTTTATGGTGTTGGCCAATAATGAAGCTTTGAAGCCTGAAGAGGAGAGGGATATAAACTTTATAAGGGACAATATTAATAATGCTTTGGCTTACGGCAAAGCGGGAGTTGAGAATATGCCCAATGACGCTTTGGCCATAGCGGTGCTGGCTCAGATTTATGAAAATGCCGGCCTTTACGTTTCCGATACGCTGAATGATTCCATAGAAACTTACAATAAAATTTTGGAAGTCGAGCCGCATAACCCGATTGCCTATATGAAAGCCGGACAGATAAAGATAACTATAGCATCGATGGAACAAGATGAAGTCAAGAGAGAAGAATTGATAAAAGAGGCCAAAGATCTTCTTGAAACGGCAATAGAGAAAAAGCCCAGCTTGGATGCGGCCCATTATTATTTAGCTATCGCTCAAAACGCTTTGGGAGATAAAAAAGAATCAATCATATCCATGTCAAACGCCGTTTCCATCAATCCTAATAATATAACTTATCTTTTTAATCTGGGAAGGCTTTATCAGGACAGAAACGAAGGGGATGACAGCGAGAATGCCAGAAAGATATTTGAATATATCCTGACGGTCAATCCAGACGAAATCAACACTAATTTTTCATTAGGTCTTATCTACGAAAGAGCCAATGAGGATAGCAAGGCCATTGAAAAATACAGGAAGGTCTTAAGTCTTGTGACCGGAGACGGCGAGAACGAGAAAAATACCAGGGAACAGCTTGAAAAAATGATAAGCAATGTCCAATCCGGAATAAGCAATGAGGGAGGAGTGCAGGAGCAGGTCAATATTCCTCAAGAAGAAGAGCAGGTTCAGCCTGAAGAAATTGAGCTGATTGAAGCGAACAATCAGGCAAGTCAAGTCCAGGGTCCGGCCGAAGCTTCTCAAGAGGAAGAACAGTCTGATCAGCCTGAAGAAAATATCGGGCAATAAAAAATAATTAGATTAAATATTTGAATATAAAAAAATGTCAATAGAAATTACCGATAAAAATTTCAAGCAAGAAGTTCTGGAAAGCGACAAAGTCACTATGGTTGACTTTTGGGCGCCTTGGTGCGGACCTTGCCAGATGATGGGACCTATATTGGATGAGCTTTCAAAAGAGGTGGGAGATAGATTTAAGATCTGCAAGCTGAATGTAGATGAAAATCCTTCTTCGGCTTCGGAGTATGGAATTATGTCCATTCCGGCGCTGAAAATATTCAAAGACGGAAAGGTCGTGAAGGAACTGGTCGGTCTGCAGAATAAGGATTCATTGAAAGATGAGCTGGAAAAAGCCTAAAAAATAAATGCTTTTGAATTTAAGCGGGAACGGACATCGAAGTCTGTTCCCGCTTTTTTAATAAAATTTGTTCTATTCCTTGAGGGGCTATTAATTTTGGCAGAAATTTCTTTGCAGAAGCAGCGTAAAAAAGTGTCTGAATTGTCCACATGAGACAAAACAGGCAATGTTTTTTAGAAATACATTTTTATAATTGTCCGGTTTAAAAAAGTTGTCAAATATCGCACGTGCGTCCGGATGATAACTTTTTTAATTTATTTTATTTTAAGTCCGGATATGATCGATTTTTAAAATCCAATTAAATTATTTCAGCGCCTTGAGAAGACTTTCTCCGTTCATCTCCTCGGGCTTTTTTATACCCATAAGATCCAGCACGGTGGGCGCTACATCACTCAAAAGACCATGGATTTCGTTCCGGCTTTTGGCTATGTCAGATTCCGTTTTTTCCCTGTGATTATCTCCGGTGACGAACCAGAGGGGAACCGGATTGGTGGAGTGTTCCGTTACTGCTTGTCCCGTGTAAGGGTTTATCATTTCTTCCGCATTTCCGTGGTCGGCGGTTATTAGTAAGCATCCTCCGGCTTGAAGCACTTTGGGAACGAGGATGGATAGGCTTTTGTCTATGCACCGGACTGCTGTGATTGCTGCCTCCATATTTCCCGTATGCCCGATCATGTCGGCATTGGCGTAGTTCATCAATACGAAGTCATATTTTTTTAACTCGATGCTTTCCAAGGCTTTTTGGGTGACTTTGGCCGCGCTCATTTCGGGCTCTTCATCATATTTGGAAACTGAAGGGGAAGGCACGAGAATCCTATCTTCCCCCGGCCAAGCATCTTCTTTTCCTCCATTAAAGAAATATGTCACATGGGCGTATTTTTCGGTTTCTGCGATGCGAAGTTGTTTCTTGTTGTTTTTGCTGAGTATTTCTCCCAGTCCATTGGTCGTTTTTTCCGGAGGAAAAACTACGAAGGCTGGCAGGTCTTTTTCGTATTCCGTCATAGTGGCGAAATATACCTTGATTTTCTTTATATTTTTTATTTTATTGAATTCCGGAACAACGAAAGCCTTCGTTATCTGGCGAGCCCTATCTTCCCGAAAGTTGAAAAAAATAACCGAATCGTTGTCCCTTATTATCCCAACAGGCTGGCCGTTTTTTTCCACTACTCCCGGCTCCATATATTCGTCGGTGATGTTCTTTTTATAAGACGCTTCCATATAAGCGACGGGGTCGCTTGTTTTTTCTCCTGCTCCTTCCGTAAGCATGCGGTAAGCCTTCTCGGTCCTGTCCCAATTATTATTTCTGTCCATAGCCCAGTTTCTTCCGCAAACGCTGGCTATTTCTCCGATTTCCGCTTCGCTTATTTTCTTTTGGATCTTCTTGACAGTCTCAGTGCCTGATTTCGGAGGAGAATCTCTTCCGTCGGTAAATAGATGAAAAAAGACATTTTTTATCTTTTGAGACTTGGCCATCTCGATAAGCGCAAAAAAGTGATCCATGGATGAGTGCACCGAGCCTTCCCCTACCAGTCCCATTATATGGAGAGCGCTGTTGTTTTTATGGACGTTTTCCATGGCGGAAAGGAGAATTTTATTGGCAAAAAAACTCCTATCTTGGATTGACAGGGTTATTCTGGGAAGGTTTTGGTATATTATTTTTCCGCTTCCCAATATGGTGTGTCCGACTTCGCTGTTCCCCGGCTCTCCCCAAGGTATGCCTGCGGATATCCCCGAGGCTTGAAGGGAAATGAGGGGGTAATTCCTGTCCAATTTGTCTATTGTCGGCAGGACGGCTTTTTTTATCGCATTTCCTTCTTCGCTTTCGCTGACTCCCCATCCGTCCAAAATCACTAAAAAAATCGGCTTGTGCATATTTTTTGTTTGTTATTTTTTTCTTTGTTTTTTAAGGATTGCAGTCAGATATATTTTAACACTTTTATTTTCCTTTGACAAAAGTCTTTTGTTGTAATATTATTTTTATGAGTAATTAATAATAATATTTTATCTGTTTACTCGTTTAATAGCTTTATAAAATTGAACTTTTTATAATAAATTTTTTGTTGAGAATGGAATATAAACTTGTTTTGATTTTTGAAAAAAGAATAAGATTTTGTATCGGAATAACAGGAAATTGATTTTCCTTAGAAGTTATTTTGATGCAATATCCAAGCTATTTAAACAAGAAACATGACTAATTGCGTCGTATGGAAATAAATTTGGCGTTTATAGCCATTGGAATGATAATGCTTACATTGGGAGCGGTAGCCGGATATTATACTAGGCAGTCTATAGCTAGAAAACAGCTTTCTACTGCGGAAGGAAAAGCCAATAGCATTTTGGAAGAAGCTAATCAAAAGTACAAAGAAGAAACTCTTGAAGCGAAGAAAAAGGCTGTCAAAATACTTGAAGAGGCCAAGAAGAAAGAAGAAGAAAGAGAAAATCAGATAAGACAGATGGAAAAAAGGCTAGAAAGAAGAGAGGAAATGTTGGATAAGAAAATGGAAGAGCTGGATAAGGGTCGGGATTTGCTCGAGAAGAAAGTTGTGGATGTCAAAAAAATAAGAAAGGAAGCCGAATCCATAAAGAACAAAGAAATGGCTCGTCTGGAAAAAATTGCCGGATTGAGCAAAGATCAAGCTAAAAAAGTTTTATTGCAGCTCACGGAAGAGAATTGCAAAAGCGATTTGGTCGAAAGAATAAAGAAGATGGAGAATCAAGGGGCGGATGAGCTGAAGAAAAAAGCCCAAGGGATAATAGCCCAGGCTATCCAAAAATACGCCGGTTCTCATTCGGCGGAAATGACGACCTCGACCGTGTCCATTCCTTCGGATGAAATAAAAGGAAAAATCATCGGTCGGGAAGGAAGAAACATAAAAACTTTGGAGAGACTCACCGGAGTGGAGATAATAGTCGATGATACTCCGGAAACCATAGTCGTTTCCAGTTTTGATCCGGTCAGAAGAGAAATCGCCAAAATGGCCTTGAACAAGCTGATCGAGGACGGGAGGATCCATCCGACACGGATAGAAGAAGCGGTCGAATATGCGAAAGGAGAAATAGACAATAAGATAAAAGAAGCCGGCGAAGCGGCGGTATATGACATTGGAATTGCCGGATTGGAACCCAAGCTGGTGTATCTTATAGGAAGGTTGAGATACAGGACCAGTTTCGGGCAGAATGTGCTTATCCATTCGATGGAAGTCGCGCATCTGGCCGGAGCTTTGGCGGAGGAACTGGGAGCGGATGTTGCTGTGGCCAAAAAGGCGGGTCTCCTGCATGATATCGGCAAAGCGGTTGATCATGAAATTCAGGGCACTCATGTTAAGATCGGAATTAAAATATTGGAGAAATTCAATATTGACAAGGAAGTTATCGATGCCATGAAATCTCATCACGAAGAATATCCTTTCGGAACAGCGGAATCTTTCATAGTGGCGGCGGCGGATGCTATTTCTGCCGGGCGTCCAGGCGCCAGAAAGGACACTCTCGAGCAGTATTTGAAGAGAATAGAGGAGCTTGAGGAAATCGTTAATTCTTTCGAGGCGGTAGAAAAAAGTTATGCCATCCAGGCAGGAAGAGAGATAAGGGTTTTCGTCGATTCGGAAAAATTGGATGACTACGGATCAATAAAGCTTGCCAGAGAAATTGCCGATAAGATTGAAGAAGATCTGAAATATCCGGGAGAGATAAAAGTTAATGTTTTGAGGGAAACCAGATCAATAGAGTTTGCTAGATAGCGTTTTTCCTTTTATATTGTGGATAAAATGCTTGCATTGTTTGGAATTAAGGTAGTAGACTTATCTAGAAGAAGGAAAAATTTAATTTCGCAAAAAGAAAGGAGGTGTATGGAAAATGAAAAACATTAACAAAGGGGAATTGATAGACGCAGTTGCGGCAAAGACTGACATGTCGAAAAAAGATGTCAGTTCAGTCTTGGAAGCTACTTTGGATAAAGTGACTGAAGAGATCAGAAAAGGAAACAAGGTCACCATTACCGGATTCGGAACATTCAAAACAAGCAAGAGATCTGCCAGGCAGGGAAGAAATCCTCAAACTGGTGAGACTATCCAAATCGCAGCTTCCACTGTACCTAAATTTTCAGCGGGTAAAGCGCTTAAGGATGCTGTTAAATAAAAATAAAAAGATAGCTTCAAAATCTCGTTCGCCTAGGCGAACGAGATTTTGTTATAGATTAAAATTTTCCGAGGAGCAAAGATTGACGCGTTTGCTATTGATGAAAATGTGAGTGTATTGTATAATTTAAGTGCTGAAAAACTTTTTTAAAATTAAAACAAAAAACAGCTATGTTGAACCTGCCTTTTCTTTTCGGAAAAAATAATTTTTTAGGTATTGATTTCGGAACTTCTTCGATAAAGATTGTCGAGCTTACCTATAAGGATGAAAACACCCATCTTATAAATTATGGGTGGGTCAATATGCCGACCAGGACCAAGACCAACGAATTGGAAGCTAAGACTAGGGAAAAAGATGACGCTCAGATCGTGTCTTCTCTCAAAAAACTTCTTGATAAGATGGACATCCAGAGCAACTCCGCCAATATATCCATCGGATCTTATCGGGGGCTCACTGCTTTGATAAAAGTCAATAAGGTCGATGATGATGATGTGGCTGAAATAATAAAAGCGGAAGCCGGCAAACATATTCCAGTTTCTTTGGACGAAGTCTATCTCAGCTGGGATATCGTTTCCAAAAATATTCCCAAAAAAAGCTTTCTGATTTCCGGCGACAGAGAAAGGGACGAATTGGAAGGGAAAAAAGAAAGCGCCGAGGTTCTTCTCGTAGCGGCGCCCAAAGAAGATGTGCGGAGATTCGAAGGAATTGTTTCCGAAGTCGATCTGAAAGTTGATTCTTTGGAGCTGGATATTTTTTCATCGGTGAGATCTCTCTTGGGCAATGATTTGGGGGTTTTTCTGATAGTGGATGTGGGAGCCAGGGTGACTAATCTAGTTTTGGTGGAAAAAGGCATCGTGAGGGTAAATAGGAATATAAACATCGGCGGAGACGAAATTACCAAAAACATTTCTTCCGGCCTGAACGTATCATGGGAAAGAGCGGAGAGTTTTAAAAAGAAAAATGATTATCTTTCCAATGAAGGCAAACAGATGGTTTCTCCGGTCTTGGAAGTGATAGCCAAAGAAGCCAATCGGATAATAAGCGCTTATTTTGCGGAAGGCCAGAAGAACAAGATTGACAGCGTCATCCTGGTTGGAGGAGGAGCTGGAATAAACAAGATCGACGCACTTTTTGCTGAAATACTGGGCACCCGGGTCTCTATCGGTGATCCTTGGCAGAAGATAACGATAGAAAACGAAAAAATAAAAAATAATTCAAAGATGATTTCCAGGTCTCTGGCGGTCGCCACGGGGTTGGCTCTCAAGGGCGTGGATAATTATAAGCGTAAGGAATAGGAACTATAAAAACCTTTGAATTATTTATAAATATGTTATAATAATATAAAATAATCTTTCAAAACAAGAAATAAAATTTTTTAAAATAATTATTAAACACAAACAAAATGGTTGACGTAAATCTTCATCAAGCCGCCGAAAAGGAGTTGAGAATAAAAAGAAGCGTTCCTTTTTTCAAGACCAGTCCTTTTATTTCTTTTTCTCTGTTGGCGATAGTATTGATATTATATGGCGGAACGATCCTTTATCAGAAAGTTTTGGAAAGCAAAAGTGCTGAGTTGGCTCAGGCGAAGGAGCAGGAGCTTAAGACGATTAATGCTGATGCCGCCAATGAAGCGATTGATTTTCAAAATAGGCTCGATTCCTCTCTGAAAAACCTGGAAAAAAAAGTCAGCCCTAAAGATACTCTTGACGCTCTGGAAAGCATGATGGTCAAGGGAGTGTTTTTGAACAGCTTGGTCAATAATACGGATAGCAATAAGATGGAAATCGAAGCTGTTTCGGACGGATTTAAAACGACTGCCAGCCAGATGCTCAGTTTTAAAAAAAGCGACATCTTTACCGATGTGAGGATAAACGAATCCGGCCGGGACGAAAATGGCCGAGTGGTCTTTTCTATGGAAGCCGATCTTAAAAAATAATTTTTTAGAATAAAAATAAAAATATGAAAATAAAATTTATATTAATGCCGGCAGCCATAGTGGCTTCAATCATAATAATGATATGGCATGTCTGGCCCGCATGGTTCGATAAGAGTTTGGACAACAGCGTGGCTTCGCTGAATGAAGACATAAAGGCTCAGGAAGAAGAGATTGCGAAAATAAAAAATAAGAAAAACAACATTGAGAAGTTGTCGCAGACTTTGAGAAGCGATATCTCTAATAAGGATCTTGTTTTTTCCTATTATCCCTTCATAAAGAAAGATGAGGACATAGTGAACAAGATAAATCATATCGCTTTTGGATCAGGAGTTTTTGTAACCGGAATCAATGTCGAGTATGGAAAAATAGACAGCAAAAAGGACGACTCGGAAAAAATACTGGCCATTCCTGCCGATAAAAGCGACAGCGCTAAAGTAACCGATATAGAAAAAGCTATCTTATCCGCCGGAAAAACGGAAAAAACTCCGGGATTTCTTACTGCTAGCATAGGAGTCTATGGAGACTATCCTCAGATAAAGAATTTTCTCCATTCGCTTTATCTGACTGAATTTCTCAATAATATAAGATTGTTTGATATTCACAGAAGCAGTTCCGGCGCTGCCGGAGATTCGTCAGCCGGAAAGCTGGAAGCTGAGATAACGGTAAGCTTCGGATATCTGTCTAAGATGGAGGAAAAAAATCCTGATGTTATCATAAACAATCCCTTGTTCTCTTCCAGCAGTTTTAATCTGGGAGCATTGAATGAAAAAAGAGAGCTGATGTCCGAAAAATATCCCAATAGCGAAATGGGCGAAATCGGTACGGTTGACCTTTTCGTTCCCTAAATAAATCTTTCAATTCTCTTGATAATTATTAACGTTCTGTCGTAGTGGTTTTTGCGAATTTTATTGCGTATACATATATAAACAAAAATGCCTGAAAAAAAGATAAAAAAAAATGAAAAAAGAGAAGAATTGAAGGAGCTGGCTGAAGAATTAGGGGTTGGCTTTTTGGAAAAAGCTCCCGAAAGTGTCGACAGAAAAACTGTTAAAATAATCCCGGAGGAAGTGGGCAAGAAATATGGGATGGTTTCTTTCGCCAGGGAAGGGAAAAATATAGTCAAAGTTGTGATGTCTGATCCTCAGAATGTGGAAGCCAGAAATATCCTAGGTTTTTTGGCGGAGAGGAATAAAGTCGAATTTGATGTTTCGATAGCGCCTCCGGATGTGATAAAGGAGATATTGGGCAAATATCATTCGGCGGAAAAAGCGGTAGAGGATGTGATGCTTTCCTTCCAAGATTCGGTAAAAGAAAGGGAGGAAGCGAGCAAAAAAAGAAAAAAAGTAGATTCCAATATAATTATCCAAGACGCTCCGGTTTCCAAGTTGGTAAAGGTAATAATCAATCACGCCATAGAAGGCGAGGCGAGCGATATCCATATCGAGCCCATAGACAACGAGTACAGAGTGAGATACAGGGTTGACGGCATGCTCCATTCCACTCTGGTTCTGCCCAAGAGCGTCGGAATGGCGGCCATATCCCATATAAAAATATTATCCAATTTAAAAATAGATGAAACGAGAAAGCCCCAGGATGGAAGGTTTAAGGCGAACGATGAAAATATTATCACTTCCGAAGGAGTGGATTTCCGCGTGTCGACTCTGCCCGTGATAGAAGGAGAAAAAGTGGCTATGAGGGTGCTCACCAAGGATGACCGGGTTTTTGACCTTAAAAAGCTCGGACTTATGGGAAAGAATTTCGATGTGCTCAATAAAAAGATCAAAGAGCCGAACGGAATCATACTTAATACCGGGCCGACCGGATCGGGAAAATCCACCACGCTTTATTCTTTTTTGCGCATTATCAATAAGGAAGAGAGAAACATTGTCACCTTGGAAGACCCGATAGAATATTCGCTGGAGGGGATAAATCAGAGCCAGATCAATCCGGCTATCGGTTATACTTTTGCCAGCGGATTGAGATCCATATTGAGGCAGGATCCCAATGTCATAATGATAGGGGAGATCCGCGATAATGAAACGGCTGAACTGGCGATACACGCTTCTCTTACGGGTCATTTGGTTTTCTCCACTCTGCATACCAATAACGCCATAAGCGCCATTCCGAGGCTTATCGATATGGGAATCGAGCCCTTTCTGCTTTCCTCTTCTTTGAGCGCGGTGGCCGCCCAAAGGCTTGTAAGAAGGCTTTGCGATAATTGCAAGAAAGAGATAAAGCTGCCGGAGAAAGTCTATGCCACAGCAAGAGAGGCTTTGGAAACTATAGACAATGAGGAGCTGAAAAAATACGATATCGATGGGCCGTTGGATCTGGACAATCTGAAATTCTATACCAAAACTGGTTGCGAGGAATGCGGCAACACCGGATACAAGGGACGATTGGCCATTTTTGAATGCGTTGACGTGGATAACGATTTGAAAGAAGTTATTACGGAAAAAAATGAGATTCTTCTCAAAAAAGTCGCCCAAAAACAAAATATGCTCACCATGCGCCAAGACGGTTTTTTGAAAGCGGCAAAGGGATTGACTTCGGTTTCGGAGGTTGAGAGAATGACGGAAGGGACGATGTCGGTGGGCGAACTGGAAGATGATATAGGATGAGGAAATGTCGTAAAAAATAACAGAATAATAATTAATCAAAGGGACAAAAACAAATTAACAAAGAGGTTTCTTCTCAAGGATAAAGCAATATTTGTGTTTCAATGTTAAATTGTTTCTTGTTAAGTTGATAAAAATATGGAAGAAAAAAGCAATGAAAACAAAGAAATAAACATCTTATTGGCGGAAGACGATGAATTTATAAGGGATATTTACAGCCGTATTTTTACAATGAACGGATATAATGTTATAATTGCCAATAACGGGATAGAAGCGATGGAAAAACTGGAGAAGAACGCTCCCGATCTGATACTTCTGGATATAATGATGCCTTATATGAATGGCAAGGAAGTTTTTAAAAAGATAAAAGCCAGCGACAAGCTAAAAAATATTCCGGTGGTTTTCCTGACCAATGTTTCCGCCCAGGACGATATAGAGCAGGAACTTTTGGAACAGGCCGACAAATATCTGATAAAAGCCCATTTTACCCCCAAAGAAGTCATAGAAGAAGTCACTCCTCTTATAAATAAAAATAAAAAAATTTAAAAATAAAAATTTAATCCTGCCGAAGTGAAGAGCTTAAAATGATCAAGAAAGACAGGATAAAAAAATAAAAACAAAAAAATGGCTGACACATTGCATGCGGAACAGAAGTTAAAAAGTTTTTTGTTGACGGTTGCCCAGCAGAATGCCTCGGATCTCCATCTGGTTGTCGGACGCTATCCGACTATCAGGGTGGACGGGCGCCTTATCCCTCTTACTGAGGAGGAAGTCCTGACTCCCGAAAAGACAAAAGATTTCAGCAAAGTGCTTCTGACGGAAAAAGACGAAAAAGAGCTTCTCGAAAAAGGGCAGTCGAATTTTTCTTATGATTTCGAAGGCAAAGCCCGCTTTAGGACCAGCGTTTATTTCCAGCAGGGAAAATTGAGCGTAGCGATGCGTCTTATCCAGACAAAAATCAGGACACTTGAAGAATTGGAAATAAATCCGAGCCTTTATGATTTTGCCCAGCACGGCCAGGGATTGGTTTTGGTCACCGGACCGGTGGGGCACGGAAAATCCACCACTTTGGCGGCCATCATCGATTATATCAATCATAATTTTGACAAGCACATAATGACTATCGAAGATCCGATCGAATATATATATCAGCAGGACCGCTGTCTCATAAACCAGCGGGAAGTCGGGCACGATACGGAGAGTTTCGCTCTGGGACTGAGGGGAATATTCAGAGAAGACGTCAACGTGCTTCTTATCGGAGAAATGAGAGATCTCGATACCATTGCGACCACCATGACGGCCGCAGAAACCGGACATCTGATCTTTGCCACCCTTCACACCAATAACTGCGCCCAGACGGTGGACAGGATCGTGGATGTTTTTCCGGCCCATCAGCAGAACCAGATCAGGGCGCAATTAGCCAATGTCCTTCTGGGAGTCGTATCCCAACGGCTTATTCCAAAAATCGGGGGAGGAAGGACGCCGGCGGTGGAAATAATGATAAAGAATCACGCAGTGGGGAACCTGATCAGAGAAAACAAATCCTATCAGATCGATTCGATCATAGAGACAAGCCTCAAGGAGGGAATGGTTTCGCTCGACAGGGCGTTGAGCCAATTGGTAAAAAATGGTATAATTTCCATAGAAGATGCCTTTACCTATACGAACAACAAGGAATATCTAAAAACAATAATAAAAAATAAATAAAAATTTTTATGAGGTTCACATTTAAAGCCAAGGATCTCAAAGGCAAAGTCCGCAAGGGAGTCATCAACGCGGTCGATCGGGAATTGGCGGTCCAGATCCTTAGGGAGAACAAGCTTAATCCGATATCCGTCGAGAAGGAAACAGGAGATTCTTTCCTGAATCAATATTTCAGCAAGACTTGGGAGAGGGTTGACAAGAAAGATCTAGTGGTCTTTTTCCGCCAGTTCCACGCCCTTATCGGATCCAAAGTTCCGGTGGTTTATTCTTTGCGGGCCATCGCTGATCAGTCCGAGCATAGGTATTTGAGCAGCGCCGTCAAAGATGTCGCCAATGACGTCGAGGACGGAACAACTCTTTCTTCGGCGATGAAAAAATATCCGGATGTGTTCCCCAACGTTTCCACCAGCGTCATCGAGGCGGGAGAAATTTCCGGAAATCTGGAAGAAGCCATAGAATATGTGGCCAAAAACACCGAAAAAAATTACAGGACGACAGCCAAGATAAAAGGCGCCTTGATCTATCCGGCTTTTGTGACTGCCGTTGCCATCGTGGTCGGGTTTTTCAGCGTGACATTTATCGTTCCCAAATTGACTCAAGTGATCGAAGACATAAACGCGGAAGTTCCTTGGCACACCCAGCTCATAATCAACATAGGGAATTTCATGGAAAGCTACTGGTGGGCGGTGCTTATCGTCATATTCGGAGCCGTGATAGGAATGTTTTATTATATGAAAACCGAGTCAGGAAAGAAAGAATGGGACAAGATCCAGCTCGATCTGCCTGTTTTCGGCAAGCTTCTCAGATATCTCTATATCACGAGATTTACCAGCAATCTCACCGTGCTTCTGGAAGGAGGAGTGCCGATCGTCCAGTCTCTTGAAACCGTGAGCCGTGTGGTCAACAACAGCGTTTATCAGGGGATAATACTGCGTTGCGGGGACGAAGTAAAGACCGGAGGAACCATAAGCAGCGTCCTGACGCAGTCGGAATATATACCGGGGATAGTGGCCAAGATGGTCAAAGTGGGGGAAGAGACCGGAAAGATAACCGAATCGCTTGATAATGTGGGGAAATTCTACGAGCAGGAAATGGACGAGATGATAAAGAATATGTCGTCTCTCATCGAGCCGATATTGATAATCGGTCTGGGAATCGCAGTGGCCATCATGGCGTTTTCGATAATCCTGCCGATTTATGGAATAGTTCAGCAATTCTAATTAAGTAGAAAGTAGAAAGTAGAAAGTAGAAAGTAGAAAGTAGAAAGCAGTAGTAGGTAGATGAAAAATAAAATTGAAAAGTTTACGGATTTGATAGCTTGGAAAGAAAACCATGAATTGACATTAATAGTTTATGATGTAACGAAAAAATTTCCGGAAGAAGAAAAATTTGGATTAACCAACCAGATGAGACGATGTGCCGTTTCGATTACCTCAAATGTTGCCGAGGGATTTAGCAGAAGTACGCCCAAAGATAAGAATAGTTTTTTCTTTAGGGCGTTAGGGTCGGTGACCGAGCTCCAGAATCAATTGCTATTAAGCAAGGATTTAAAATATATAAAAGACGAGGATTTTCAGGTTTGCGCAGAAAAATCAGTCAGAGCTCACAAATTGATAAACGGTTTGATCAAAAGCAACAACAAGAGAGTAGCAAGTAAAAAGTAAAAAACATAAACTTAATATTTGCTACATTTTAATAGTAAAAATTAAATAAGTATAAATTAGGGACGTGGGATAGAATATAACATATTCTGCTTTCTACATACTACTTTATACTTACTACTTTATATGGAGGGAGGTGAAATGGAATGAAAAAAGGTTTTACATTGATCGAGCTTTTGATCGT
>JAQVJM010000028.1:0-2289 GCA_028695135.1 Candidatus Moraniibacteriota bacterium
AAAATGAAAATCTTCCCAGAATCGTATTCCATTTACCATTATTATCCCCTCTCCGTTGTCGATCCTTTTGCGAAGAGCGCGAGATAGTATATCGTCTCCAAACCTGTTCCTGAATTGAAGAGCCAGCCACATCTGGTCTTCCTTGGAAAACTTATCGAAGTAGATTGACAGGGTCTCTTTGAGAGGATCGGCGAATCTCATCCGTTGAACCTTGTATTTTTCTTTTAGATAATCAGCCACCGTATCTTTTCCTGATCCGGTCGCCCCAACTAAACCGATTACTATTCTTTTTTTATTAACCATTTTTTTGAGCTCGGGTTTTTCCATTCTCCCGGACTCTATTATTAATTAGTTATTTTGACGACTTGAAACAACAAGGACTATTTTATAAAAAATAGGGAAATAAGTCAATACAAAATTTCCTACGAGATTACAGCTTTTCTACAAATTTATAAATTTTAAAAAACCCTATCTTACCTAGGCGAGAGGGGTTATTATAAGAGAGATGATCAGGAAGAGGGAGTTATTTTTTCTATTGGACAAAAATCTATCTCCTCTTCTATAATCCTATCCGTGTTTTTAAATTTTAAGAATTATTTTTTCTTCTCTTTATCAGAACTCCGACGGTTTTTAAAATTATTTGGATGTCCAAAAGAATCGTCCAGTTCTCTATGTAATACAAATCCAGCTTATATTCATCCTCAAAATCAAGATCTGACCTTCCGGAAACTTGAGCTAATCCCGTCACTCCCGGTTTTATGGTCAGAAGCCTACGATGATACTCTCTGTATTTCTCCACTTCTCTTTTTTGGTGAGGCCTGGGACCGACTAGGCTCATATCTCCATTCAAAACATTGAAAAATTGAGGGAACTCATCAATGGAATATTTTTCAATAAAGGATCCTATCCTGGTTTTTCTCGGGTCATCCTTGATCTTATAAAGAGGCCCCCGCCTGACGCTTCTTTCGGCGATAAGCTTTTTCTCAAACTCCAAAGCCTCTTTGAAATCAGGATTGGCCTTATCTATGCAATATTTCCATTTCATATATCTAAATTTGTAGACCTTTATTTCTCTTCCGTCAGCGCCTATCCTTTTGTTTATATAGATTATGGGGCCATGTTTGTCCTCCAGCTTGATCAAAATCGCTACGATTGCCAACAAAGGCGAAGAAATAATGATAAAAAATAGCGAACCTGCTATATCAAAGGTTCTTTTGGTTATCCTGCCCCATCCGTCCAAAGGAGTATGTTTTATCTCTATTATCGGCTCTCCGACAAAAACTCCCATCTCAAATCTTGTTGTCTGTAAAGTTGTGGGAATAAATCTATAAACAATGTTGTTTATAGCGCAAAAGTCTATGAGTTTTTCAATATCGTCTTCAGGAATAGTCGGATCGGACAGGATAATTTCGTCAATCCCTTTTTCCTTTTTTATTTTTTTAACCACATTCAATCTGGCATTATCCACAACGTCCATAACCTTATATCCCAGCTTAGGATTTCTCTTTATTTCATTTTCCAAAGTATAAAGCTTTCCGTTTCTCCCGATCAATAGAACCCTATGTATCCCTATGCCCTTGTTTTTCAAAAGCCATTTTTGGGCATATTGCAAGATAAATCTTCCAAGAATTACCGAAAAGGTAACCAGAAACCACGCTAAAAGAATTATAAAGCGGGATGAAAACCACTCCCGTTTCAAGAAGAAAGTGACCACGATTATCATCAGGGCAATTGTAGTCGCAGAAAAGACCTTTAGCGCTTCTTTCCAAAATTTTCGGGTCGCCCGTATGTCATACAGGCCTTGGGTCGCAAAGATTAAAATAAAAAAAGGCGTAGCAAAAATTACGATTTTTAAGAACCCGCCAAAAGAAACTGTGCCTGAAAGAGATTTAAGCTCCAGCAACTCCAAAGTAAACGGCAATTCCCTCAACCAGTATGCAAGCAGTGAGGCGGCCAATATCGCCAAGATATCTGTCGGAATCTGAATGGCGCTAAAAAATAATTCTGATTTTTTCATTTATTAAAAGCCCGGACTGATTATGGGCGAAACATCACACCCTGGATTAAATAAAAAACGTATTACGCTTTATCTTAATTTTAATATTTTTTAACTGAATGAACGAATCGATCGCTTATCAAGACAAATCTATAAGCCGGATTCTGTCTGTCAGCGCGCAGCGCTGACAGTGGCGATCATTTATCTAGCCATACTGTTACCAGTATGGTCATAAGCGGCACCCTGACCGCTGCGAAGCAGTGGAAGTTCCAAAGCCCAAGCGCCAAAAACCA
>JAQVJM010000028.1:2389-8475 GCA_028695135.1 Candidatus Moraniibacteriota bacterium
TTCCAATGCCATGCATTGGCTAGTATTGTCTCTGTGGCACTTTCCCTCAATACGCCTCGCGACGCATCGGGCGGGCATTACCCGCTGCTCATAGACGATGTCACGCATCGGCTAGTGTCCGGACTTTCCTCCTTATCAGTGCGCAGCACTGATAAGGCGATTGCCTGATTTGTCTTGATAAGCGACAAATTTAACTTTCTTAATTTTTTAAACTGCTGTCTTTTGCTGCTTTTTCAGAAATATACGATACCATAAATTTAATAAAAAATCAATACCTACTATCGGCATTTCTATTAAGCTCCTTCGTTCCGAATTATATCACAAATTTAACTTTATTTCACCGCCTTTCTCAATATTTCCATCAAATCGGAATAAAAACGCAGGTTGTGAATGGCGGCCAGTCTCATTCCCAGAGGATCTTTGGATCTGAAAAGATGATTCAGATAAGCTCTTGAGTGATTCTTGCATAATCCGCAATCGCAGTTTTCATCCACCGCCCTAAAATCCTTTTTGAAATTTTTATTGTTTATATTTATTGTTGAGTAAAAATCGCCTTTTACAAAAAAATTTTTAAAATTTATTTTATCTTTCCCATTTTTGAGCGAATTTTTTTCAAAAATATCATAATCATTTTCCCAAACAAAAAGACGGCCATGCCTTCCTTCCCTTGTCGGAATGACACAATCGAACATATCCCATCCCATTTCGGCGCACCTGACAACATCTTTAGGACTTCCTACTCCAAGAGCGAATTTCAGAGATTCATCGGGAATAAAATCGGCCGTTTTTTTCAGGACATTTTCCATAAAATTTCCCTTTACGTCTATATGCCTGGCTCCAAAGCCATAACCATCCCAATTTATTTTATGCTTTTCTCCGACTTCTTTTAATCCTTCCGTACATTTTTTTCTAAGATCGATATGCTCACCTCCCTGAATAACGCAAAATATCAAAGGACGCCTTTCCTTGTCTATCTTTCTTTTCTCAAGCTGTTTTTTATATTCGATCAGGCATCTTTCCGCCCAGGCAACAGTTCTTTTTACCGCTCTGGATATCTTTTCCTTACTATAGCTGTTCGGCGGAGGGTCATCCAGACAAACCATCATGTCCACTCCCAGATCAAACTGAATCTGTATAGATTTTTCCGGGGTTAAAACGTGCTTGGAGCCGTCCAAGGGAGACCGAAAAACAACTTCATTGTCATTTATTTCCCCCATATCTGGATTTTTATGTATGAGGGAAAAAATCTGATATCCTCCGCTGTCGGAAAGAAGAGGCTTGTGATAATTCATAAAACCATGTATGCCCCCGGCTTTTTTCATAACCTCCATCCCCGGTTGCAGATAAAGATGGTAGGTATTAACGACCAAAGAAACAACTCCGGATTTTTCCAAATCTTCATTCTCCAGAAATTTTACAAAACCGCGAGTGGCGTCAGGCATAAAAAACGGAGTCTTCAGATCCCCGTTTTTTGTTTTTATCGTCCTATTTCTTATATTTTTTAAAAACAGATCCATAGATGGTGAAATTGGCAGAATCGCTTAAAAAATTATTCTTTAACCATATAGCCACCGTCATCCAATTCTTTATCCTCGGTAATCCTGCTGCTTTTTTCTCCAATTTCCTTGCTTATAGATTCTCCGGTAAAGTCATCTTTAGCATTAAGCATCGCCTTGGAAACCAATATTATTTCTCTCTTGGCCTGATTTATTTCCGGAACAACACTCACTTGGAAAGACACCTCTTTGGAATCATACAAGATTCCGGTGGCGCTTTTTAATTTTCCCGCGTTCCAGAAAATTTCGTTCGTTCTTTCATTAAAAGAGATATTTTCATTTTCGGGAAATATTTTCCCTTTCCATCTTGTCCAAGTAGGCAGATATCCTTTCACTTCAACATTGGAAATATCATTAGATACGTTCGTTATTTTCCAGTGAATGACATAGGACGTCTCCTTTCCGACTTCCGGCGGTATCGGACCGAAATTTTCGATATTTAAATCATTATAAAAGGCTAGCTGATCCAGGATGACTTTTGAATTGAGCTTGGCAACAACTCTATTGCTTATATTTTTCGCCGCTCCTAAAGAATGAAAGGCGACATCGGAGCTGTCAATCGTTACGACCGACTCGATTACAAAATTTTTATCCGCTTCGTTTTCAACATTGATTTTTTCTTTCACCGGCAGATCGAACTCTATGCTGCCTCTGCTTCCGGGTTCTAAGATCTTAAGCTGAGGAATATCGTTAGCCTTCCATGTTATAGTTTTAGTACGGCTCTCATAAGCGCCGGATCTCAGACTAAGCTTTGAATAATCGATGATCGGACTGTCTATCGATGCTTTTATTATAACGTCTCGCAACCCCGTATCCCCCACATTTGCATAATCTATCTTGTATTTCAAATTTTCCCCCGCATTGACATTGAGAAAACTTTGGCCGTTTATTTTATGAATGATCGCCAGAGGAGGGACGACCACCTTGGTTATACTTTCCGCCTTTCCAAAAACCGACTCCCCGCTTCCGCTCTCATTTCTATAAATGGTCGCCTTAATCGACTTTACGTCAAAATTATCCCCTTCTATTTTTCCTTTCATTTTTATATTTTTTTCCGTTCCCGAAGAAATCTCCCCCAAATACCAGATATTATTTCCTTCGACGGGCGAAGGTGTCGCTCCCTGAAAAATAAATCCATCCGAATATTCTAATCTTAAATTTAAATTATCAAAAGAAATATCCCCCTTGTTTCTGCATCTTATTTCGTATTCCACGGTAGATTCATCCAACGCCTCCTTCGGAGCGATTATTTCTATCTCAAGAGGAGATGTCATTATTTTCACCCCTATCTGAGATTCTAATTTATATTCGCTGCTAGAACCTCCCGGCTTATATGACATTACCGGACGTAAATAAATCGTATAGTTTTCGGCCGCATAAAACTTTCCCTCTATCTCTATCTCTCCTTTGCCTTTGCCTTTTATTTCCCCAATCGTTATTTTGCTGCTTCTGTCGCTGCTTTTTGACAGCCCTCCTTTTTTTTCATCTGGATAAAAATTTTCCGAATGATTCAGGACTATCTCGACATCCTTAAGAGCTGTCCTATTATTGTTTTCGTATTTTATGACATAAAAAGCGTTCTCGGAACTTTTGGCTTCCATATTTCCTTCAATAGTCAAAACGACCCTGCTTTGAGAAAAAGCATTCTGCCTGATTTTAATCACTACCACGGCAGTCAGGACAATCAGAAGGATAGCTCCCAAGACAGCGCCACCGATAAGCATAATTTTCTTCCTGCCCCTTTTTTCTTCCTCAATAATATTGGAGCCTCCGGACCAGCCTCCTTTGTTTTCTTTAAATCTTTCCTGCTCTTTGTCCGATTTTATTTTTTCTTCGATATCGAAAACGCTTTTCCCGTGCTCTCTTTTTTCTATGCCGGATTTAGGATCATAGAGAGCTTCTCCGGTTTTTTCTAAAGACATAATTTTTATTTTATTGGATATGACTATATTTTAACAAAAAATACAAAATTCAACAAACCCAAAAAATAAAGGTTCTTAAAACTCTTTCTATTTCTTTTATGTCCCTATCCCCCACATCCAACTTAGTGAGAGAGGCTAAATTGTTTTGAAAAAAAATACGGATCACTTTTATTGAATTGTCACTGATGGGCACGATGCTTCCCATGTCGGAAACGCAGTCTCCTCGGACTATTCCCCCTCGGGAATAATCAAAAAAATTATTGCCTCGAGAAAAATTTTTTCCGCTCTTTATGCATTTGCGAATTTCAATCTTATAACCCGAGAAATCAAGGAGCTTAAAGACAAAACCCTGCGATATCAGGTCGGCTTTTTTCGGCTTATTTTCGGCTTCTCCTATTCTTGCCAAAATGTCCATCGCTTCCAAATAATCTACAAGCAACCTGAATACTTCCGCGTCTCTCTCTTCTTCTCTTATGAGACGGCTGAATGTTTTTACGGAATCAAAAACTTTTTTCAAGATATCGAAATCTCCTCGCAAATGGATGAAATTATTTTCCACTATAGATCCGGAAATGTTCCCCATCCCCTTGTTTTTCATCAACGAAAGATCGATCAGATAAAAATTCTCCAGTTTCCCGGCCAATTTTGAACCGGGTTTTCTTACTCCCCTGGCCATAGCGGATATTTTTCCCCGTTCCAGAGTATAAATATTATAAAGCCTGTCGGATTCCCCGACATCTTTTTTCCCCAAAACTATCGCCAGGTATTTATGCTCCATAAAAAAAATTAATTATCTCAAGTCTTTAATGAATTATACCCGGAAAAATAAATATTGTTAAATAAAAAAGGGATCCTGCTTCTTGAAAGCAAGACCCCAAAATTTCACAGGGATATCTCATCGGATATGTTTTCCGTAAAAATATAGCTGTCTGCCGCAGCCTTGGATTCTACGGAGACCGATAAATAGCTTCCGACAACAATCACCCTGGATCCCTCCTTCTTGATTCTCTCAATCAAATAGCAGAAATCGGAATCTCCCGAGACCAGCACCACGACATCAGGAAGATTCCTTTCGGCTATGATATCCATGATATCGACAGCGATTTCGACATCGAAATTGCATTTGTTTCTGCCATCCGGTATTTTTTTCAACTCTTTTGTGATAATTTTAAAAAACAATTTTTTTAAAAGATAACAGAAACTGCCAAAACCATCGCTTTCGGATTTAGGAAGATAGATCCTTTGATGGGTCAATGTCCTTCCGGCAGAGAAGAATTCTATAAATTTTTTATAGTCCGCTTTATATTCCGCATTTTCTCTGAAATCTGAAATGAAATTGCTGTTGTCTATAAAAATTCCTATTGTTTCCATTCAAATATCCTCAGTGGAGTATTGTCTTTCCAGTCTTTATTCCAATATTCATGGTATAGCTATGAAAAATACCGCTACCGCCATTATGGAAAGCTTGGGAAAAATATCTAAAATAAATCTATTCAAAAACTTGGCCTACCATCTCCTTCTGCGGACATGGCGCTTATTTTTGAAATACTCATTATAATATTTCCACCATTCACGAAAACCGTCTGCCAGCTCCTCGATCAACCTTTGAAAGGCTCCCGCAAAATAAGATATCTTCATAACCCACCTCGCCTGTTTATTTTTTAACGGCAATCCTTATCCCCTTTTCCTCGATCTTAAATTCTTTTTCCAGATCAATTTCGTCCGGAATTTGTGAAAGAACTTCCTCCGCCAAAGTTTCCTTGGCGATCAAGCCGCCAAATTTATCAAAAACTTCTGACAGACCATCATAATATACTTTTATCCTGTTGTCCACATCATAACCCGCCTCTTTGCGCATCTCTTGGATAAAGCGGATAATCTCTCTAGCCTGACCTTCCAGCCTTAAATCCTCAGTAATTTCAGCATTCAGAACGACATTACTGTCTTGCTTCTTGTTTATCTCGACATCTTTTACGTTCACTTCTTCTTTAATTATCTCTAATAATTCCGGCAATATATTATATTTAATGCCCAATAAACTTAAAGGTTGTCTCACTTTAATGCCAAAATCAGCTCTTAGCTGCAACCCTTTTCTGACCGTTTCCCGCGCCTTTCTCATTTCATCATTTATTTTCTCATCAATCAATTTTTCATCTGCCTCCGGAAAATCTTCCAAATGAACACTTTCCTTACTGTGAACTGTTGACTGTGAACCGTGAACTAAGTTTCTATAAATCTCTTCCGCAACAAAAGGCGTAAACGGCGCCATCAATTTCGAAAGCTCGACCAGAACATGATGCAAGGCAGCATAGGCCTCATTCTTATCTTCATCATTCTCGCTTTTCCAGAATCTTTTCCTTGATCTTCTTATATACCAGTTGGAAAGATTATCTATGAATTTCGGAAAAAGCCTTGAGGCTTTATGGAGATCGTAATTTTCCATATGTTCATTAAAATCCCTAATCAAAACATTGAGCTCGGACACTATCCATCTATCCAAAAGATTTTTCCTTACTGTGAGCTGTGAACTGTGAACTGTGAACTTATCAATATTTGCGTAAAGGACAAAGAAAGAATAAGAGTTCCAAAGCATCCTCATCATACCACG
>JAQVJM010000007.1 GCA_028695135.1 Candidatus Moraniibacteriota bacterium
TGGGACATCGGCGCGGATGAATATGGCGGTTATACCAAGGCGGAATTTCAGGGAACAGTCAATTTCCAAGGGACTGTTAATATTGAATGAAATGGATTGAGCAATATCGCAAATGTCCGAGAGTTTTGATCAGGAGGGCTTGCTTTCAAGTAAAAAACGTGTTAAAATTATTTTTGTTGGGCTCGTTTCGCTATAATTTGCAGTAAAAAATAGAGAAAAAATGGAAAACTTGAACGAAAAAGAAGAAATATATTACGGAATAGGGGGATTTTTGGTGGAAATGGTAAAAATTTTTCTCCTGGCGCTGGTAGTCATAATGCCCGTTAGGATTTTTTTGTTCCAGCCGTTTTTCGTCCAAGGAGCCAGTATGGAGCCTAATTTCGAGGATGGCCAATATCTCATCGTCAATGAATTGGGATACAAAAATACCGACTTGAAAATAGCGACTGTTGAGCCTTTCAAGGAAATAGAGAGAGGATATGTGATGATTTTCCGTTATCCCAAAAACCCAAAACAGTTTTTTATCAAAAGGGTCATCGGACTGCCCGGAGAAAAGGTGGAGTTAAAAAACGGAAAAGTTTATATCTATAACGATGAAAGTCTCGAAGGAACGGAGCTTAAAGAAGATTATCTGCCAGATGATACTTACACCCAGGGGAGTGGAAAGTATGAGGTGGGCGAGGACGAATATTTTGTTTTGGGAGACAACCGCTCGCACAGTTCCGATTCCAGATCCTGGGGATTGGTAAGCTCGAAAGATATTATCGGGAAAGTCCTTCTCAGGGCTTGGCCGATAAATAAAGCGGGGGTGTTTTAGGTTGCTTTCCGTTTATTTTTATGCTAAGTTAATGGATCGGATCGAAGAGATTTTCGGTATGTCGAAAGTCGATCAGTTTGATTTATATAAGGATTAATCTCTGCAAATTGCGCGGTGAGCGTCCGCCAATGTTTCGCATAGCGACAGTGTTCGCTTTGCTTGCAGGCCAAAAGGTATGCCAAGAAAAAAAGCCGCCAAAAAATCCCGAAAGGCTGCTGTTAAGAGAAAACTTTCCGGAAAAAAATATGCGAGAAAAAAATTTGCAAAAAAAAATCCGAGAAAAAGAACGGCCGCGGCCAAAGCGACAAATAAGAAATCTTCAGGCGCCGTCAATCAATCCCAAGTTGTCGAACCGATCCTGCTTCAGCCACCTAGAGGGATGAAAGATATCCTTCCGGGAGAGCAGGAATATTGGAACAGGATAAGGCAGGTCTTAGACAAAAGCTACATGCGTTACGGTTTTCAGAGGATCGATACTCCCCTGGTTGAATTTACCAATCTTTTTATAAGATCGATCGGAGAAGGGACGGACGTGGTTGACAAGGAACTTTATTCTTTTACTACCAAGGGAAAAGACAGGGTTTCTTTGAGACCCGAACTTACGGCCGGAATCGCCAGAGCTTATATACAGCATGGAATGAACGTTCTGCCCAAACCGATAAAACTTTTTTCCGTCGGACCGGTTTATCGTTATGATCGTCCGCAAGAAGGAAGATACAGGGAGCATTGGCAGGCCAATTTTGACATTTTCGGAGAAGATGATCCGGTTTTGGACGCTCAGATAATGCAACTGGCCTATCAAGTGCTTACCAGCTTGGGCATTAAAAATATCCAATTCCAAGTAAACACTATCGGATGCGCCGATTGCCGGGACGGATATGTCGATATGCTCACCAGCTATTTTGAATCCAAAAAAAACAAGCTTTGCCGGACATGCAAAGATAGGCTGAAGAATAATCCTCTGAGAATATTGGACTGCAAGGAGGACAAATGCGTCCAAGTTGCGACAAATGCTCCTCAGACTGTAAATCATCTGTGTGAAGGATGCCGAAATCATTTCAAAAATTTATTGGAATATTTGGACGAACTGGAAATTCCTTATATGATAAACCCGCAACTGGTGAGAGGCTTGGACTATTATACCAGGACGGTTTTTGAGATTTGGACGCTTGAAGACGGAAAGAAAAAGTCTTTGGGAGGCGGAGGGCGTTATGACAATCTGATTGCTAATATTGGAGGCGAACCGACTCCGGCTATCGGTTTCGGATTGGGATTGGAAAGAGTGGCTTTGGAAATGAAAAAAGTCAAGGCTAAATCCTATGAACCTCCCAAGCCCAAAGTTTTTATCGCGCAATTGGGCAATCTGGCCAAGAAAAAAAGCCTTAATCTGTTTGCCACAATGGAAAAAAGTAGTATATTGGTAGCAGAGAGTTTTGGAAGAGGAAGCCTGAAATCCCAACTGAGAATGGCTAACAAGCTGGGAGTGGAGGTTACGCTGATAATAGGTCAAAAAGAAGCCCTGGACGAGACGGTGATAGTAAAAAATATGACGACCGGAACCCAAGAAACTGTGCCGATTGAAAAGGTTATCAATGTTATAAAGAAAATTCTCAAGATCAAGCCCGTTTTTAACGGCAAGAAAAATTAATTCCTATTATGAAAGACTGCCTCTTCTGCAAAATTATAAACAAGGAAATTCCCGCCGATATCATTTACGAAGATGATGAAGTTTTGGCCTTCAATGATATCCATCCCCTGGCGCCGATGCATGTTTTAATAATCCCGAAAAAGCATATCGGCTCAATAAACGATCTCCAAGAGGATGATTCGGAGTTAGTGGGAAAAATGATTTTAATCGCAAAAAAATTGGCAAAAGATAAGGGCATAGATAAAGACGGATATAAGCTGTTATTCAGAACGGGAAAACACGGGGGCCAAGAAGTTCCGCACATCCATCTTCATCTTATCGGAGGAGCGCAACTGAAAGAAGGGATAGGACCTGTGTAAAAAATTCAAAATGCAAAGTTTTGATGCAGATGCGATTTTAAGTTTGTTAAATGAATAGATCGTTTTATCTTTAGCGATATAACGATCTAATAATTCAGCAATATAAATTTTTTAGAAAGGAGGGGTTTAAATGATCCAAGTCAGAAAAAAAGAAAGAGAAAACGCGGAAAGCTTGATAAGAAGATTCTCCCGCCGTATACAGCAAAGCGGTGTCTTGGTGCAGGCCAGAAGGAGCCGTTTTCAGGATGAGGAGAAAAGCAAGCAAAAAAAACGCGAAGAAGCTTTATACAAGGTAAAGATTCGAAAGGAGATCAACAAATTGAAAAAAATAGACAAATTCGACAATGAAGCCCTCAAAAATATCAAAAAAAGAATGAATAAATAGATGCGAATCCTAGATTCGAATTTTAGCGAATAATATAAATATTCTATTTGAGACATTCGGAAAATAATTTGTAAATTAGCGTTATAAATCTATGTTGAGGCAACAGATCTTATCTGACTTAAAAGATGCCATGAAATCCGGCGACACGGAAAAGCGGGATGTTTTGAGAATGCTTGACAGTATGGTTAAGAATGCTGAAATAGAGAAAGGCAAGAGGGAAAGCGGGCTCAATGATGAAGAAATAGTCGAAGTTTTGCGTCGGGCGATCAAGCAGAGAAAAGAAAGCGCGTATCAGTATCAGAAAGGAGGCAGGGAAGATTTGTCGGAAAAGGAAAAAGCTGAAGCGGAAATATTGTCCAAGTATCTTCCGGAGCAGATGGGCGGGGAAGAGCTGAGGGCGGTCATCGCCGGAGCCATAGAGGAATCGGGAGCCAAGGATAAAAGCGGTATGGGAAAGGTAATGGGAATTGTCATGGGCAAAGTAAAAGGCAAAGCGGATGGAAATGAAGTCAGAAAAATGGTGGAGGAAATTTTTAACTCCCCAAAATAGCCGATGAAGATATTTTTGGAAATAAATAATAAGACCGATTGTAATTTTGATGAAAAAAAGATAGAATTGGTCATAGGAGAGACTGTGAGGAAGAGCGGATTGAAAAATATCGATTCCAAAAAGATCGAAGTGAGCGTGGGAGTAGTCTCCCCTCAGGAGATGAGGGAAATAAACGAAAAATACCGGGGCAAAGATTCATCTACGGATGTTCTCTCTTTTTCCAATTATGCAGGCCGGGAAGGTATTTCCAAAGATAAAAGCAAAAAAATTTTTTTGGGGGAGATAATCGTCTGTTTTGAAGATATAAGAGAGTACGCCGACAGAAAAAAAATTTCTTTTGATGAAGAGCTATCCAGAGTTTTTAGCCACGGGACGCTTCATCTGCTCGGGTTCTCCCACGGAAAGGATATGTTTTCAATCCAAGAGAGAGTGGCAAATTTTTTTAGTAAAAGTTAACCGCTTCAAAAGATAAATCAAAATCTTCCGAATTTCTAAAAAATAAAATAAAAATGGAAGAAAATAGCAATATAAAAATGAGAAGTTTTAAAAAGAGCGTCCAGTATGCTTTTCGGGGCTTGAAATATGTCATTAAAAATGAGCGCAATTTCAAAATTGAGCTGTTTTTTGCAGTGGCTATTTTATTTTTCTGCGCTTTTCTGGGAGTGGAAAGATGGGAACTGGTAGTAATAATATTTTTGACGACTCTTGTTCTAGTGACCGAGCTTATCAACACGGTGGTGGAGAGAGTGGTTGATATCTTGGAACCGAGAATGCACCCTTTTGCCAAACTGATAAAAGACATAACGGCGGCGATAGTTCTGATATCGGCGATAATGTCCGTCATTATCGGCTTAATTATTTTTTTGCCCTATATACTCAGATAAATTTATTTATTTTTATGTCCAGTAGCAAATTTTTTAGTTTAGATGTCGGATCCAGCAATATAAGAATTACGGCTGCCCAATTTGACTCGGAAGGAAAGATGAATATTATCGGAGCCGTATCCGCGCCTTCTGCCGGAGTTAGAAGAGGAGCTGTTATCGATATAGAAGAAAATTCCCAGGCGATAAGCTTGGCGGCGGAAAAATTGGAAGGCATTATTGAGCAAAAGATCAAAAATGCGGTTTTGGGAATAGGGGGAACGGAGATAAAAATGAATGAATCGAAAGGGGTGATCGCTATCGGCAGGGCTAATGGAGAAGTGAGCGGAGATGATATAGAACGGGTTCTCGAATCGGCTCAAAATGCTTCTATGCCCGTAAATAATGAAACCGTCCATGTCGTGCCCAAGGAATACAAGCTGGATGATCAATCCGGCATAAAAAATCCGATCGGTATGCATGGGATTCGTCTGGAGGTGGACGCTTTGATGATAGAAGACTCCGCCACTCACTTGAGCAACTTGACCAAGAGCGCAAGCCAAGCCGGAATCAGCGTGGGAGGCATAATGGCAGGCCCTCTGGCTGCGGCAACGGCTGTTCTGGATAAGAATGAGAAAGAATTGGGAGTGGTCGTAATCGATATCGGAGGAGGAACTACTTCTATTTCAATTTTTGAAGAGGGTGATTTGGCTTATATTTCCGTTTTGCCGATCGGCGCCGGCCATATTACCAATGACATAGCCATAGGATTAAGGGTTCCCATCGAAACGGCGGAGAAAGTAAAATTAGGATATGGAAGCGCTTTCCCGGAAAATATAAGCAAAAGAGAAATGATAGATTTGAGCATCGTTGACCCTCAGGAACAAGGAGAGGTTTCCCGTTATCATGTAGCGGAAATAATAGAAGCCAGACTGAGTGAAATATTTGAAATGGTCAACGGAGAACTGAAAAAAATAGGAAAGGCCGGATTGCTTCCGTCGGGAGCGGTTTTGGTCGGAGGAGGAGCGGAGCTTCATGACATAGTGAATTTTGCCAAAAACTCTCTGGGATTGCCGGCTAAAGTGGGATATCCCAAAGGGATAAGCGGAATTGTCGACAAAGTCGACTCTCCTTCTTTTGCGGCTTCGATAGGCCTGTTTAGCTATTTGGAAAACGATTCCTATAAAAAAAGCGGCCGCGGTTATGAAAAGTTTCTATCCATAGGAGGAGTTGATATTAAAAGCATGGGCAAGAAACTAAGGAATTGGACAGATAAATTTTTACCTTAAAAAACGTAAACTTGACAGCAAGTTATTTGTTGTGATAGATTTATATACCAAGGCAGTTTATCTGTTTTTTAAATCAAAATAAAGTCTAACGTGTTTGCAGTCTTTCTGCTTATCCGTTAATAACTATCAAGCTTATGGCTGAAATAAAACCAGACATAGAAACATCAGCAAAAATAAAAGTAGTCGGAGTGGGAGGTTCGGGAGGCAACGCTATAGAGAGGATGATAGAATCAAATATAAAAGGAGTTGAATTTATAGCCATTAATACCGACGCGCAGGATCTGCATCATTCGAAAGCCAGCGAAAAAGTTCATATAGGAAAAAATCTGACCAAAGGCTTAGGCGCCGGAATGAATCCGGAAATCGGCCGGCAAGCCGCTGAAGAAAATAGAGATGAGATCCAAGAGGTCTTGAAGGGAGCCGATATGGTTTTTGTTACCTGCGGATTGGGAGGGGGAACCGGATCCGGAGCGGCTCCGATCGTGGCGGAAACAGCCAAGGAATTGGGAGCCTTGACGATGGCTGTTGTTACTAAGCCTTTTTCTTTTGAAGGCGCGCAAAGAAGCGCCATTGCCGACGAGGCTCTGGAACACCTCAAGAAAAGAGTTGATACTTTTATAACTATACACAACGATAGATTGCTTTCCATAATCGACAAAAAAACCACTTTGATAAACGCTTTTAGAATAGTGGATGATGTATTGAGACAGGGAGTCCAAGGAGTTTCTGATCTTATAACCAAACCCGGAATAGTCAATGTTGATTTTAATGACGTCAAGGCTGTTATGACGGATGGAGGAAGCGCTTTGATGGGAATAGGGGTGGCCAGCGGAGAAAACAGGGCGGCAGAGGCCGCAAAAGCCGCGATAAGCAGCCCTCTCCTGGAGCTTTCCATAGATGGCGCCAAGGGGGTGTTGTTCAATGTTTCCGGATCCAGCGATCTGACTATGCTTGAAATCAGCGAGGCGGCCAATATCATTACCGAAAATGTTGATCCTAACGCCAAGGTGATATTCGGAGCGGTTACCAGCGATCAGATAAGGAAAGGAGACATACAGATCACGGTTGTTTCCACTGGTTTTGATTCTGATCATGTCAGCGAACCTCCGGCTGACGCTATGTCCAGAGTTAGGGAAGAAGAAATTATGAAAGAAGAACCGGAAGACGAATTGGGGGAAGGATTTGGAAAAATAGCTTTTCCGTCTAAAAAAATGATAATTGATGAAAAGGTCCAGCCGAAGAAAGAAAATAATAATATGCAAAGAGAGCCTGAGGAAGATGACGAACTTGAAATCCCGGCCTTTATAAGGAGAAAAATGGGGAAATAAATCTTAAAAAAATAATTTTTTTAAAAAGCGGGCATAAATGGCCTGTTTTTTTCTCTCTTGTAAACGGATTATTATATTTGGGAAGAATAATCCGCTCTTTTCTAATCCTTCCCTTAAAGAGGGGAGGAAAATATGGGTTTTCATTTTTTAATCTTTTATTTTTCGAGATATAAATATCGGGCGGGAGAGCAGGTCGCTTGAAATAATTTCGTTTTTAGTATAAGATTAATTTTGTAATGCCGCGTACAAGCGCGGTAAAAGTTTTTTGTAGCCTGTGGATAACTTTGCTTGGTTTGTAGAAAAATCGTGTTGCATCATTATTTTCTTGTGGTATAATTTAAGTGAAATACACAATATATAGTGGTATTAAGATATGCAACTAAGATATCGGATAAAGGGGCAAGGAGGCTATTTGTGGGATTAAACAGTCAGATAAAATTTTTTATGTTATGCCCATTTTGCAACCATAGCGAAACCAAGGTTATCGATTCTCGCGATGCCAATGATGGAAAGACTATCAGGCGTAGGAGAGAATGCGAGAAATGCAAAGCGCGTTTCAGCACTTATGAAGAAGTAGAAATAATGAGGCTTATGGTCGTTAAGAGAAACGGAGAAAAAGAGGAATATGACACGGAAAAAATAAGAAGAGGAATAGACAAATCTTTGGAAAAAAGGCCGGTGAGTTATGATAAGAAAGACAAGCTCCTGGGAGATATAGAATATTGCATCCACAACAGAAGCAAGGATGGCGAGATAGAGAGTAAAGAAATCGGAAGAATAATTCTGGAAAAGCTGAAAGAAGCCGACCAAGTGGCCTATCTGAGATTTGCAAGCGTTTACAAATCTTTCGGAAGCCTTAATAGTTTCAAGAAAGAATTGGAAAAATTAGAAGAAGAATAAAGATAATTCGGATCTACGAACAGTATTCAAATGCCCTGAATAGGGATAATAAGATCTACAAATGATATACGAATATCTCGAATGCGATGGTTGGGGTATCTATCTAGGTCATTTGAATTAAATTTGCAGATCCAAGCTATATTGATAAGTAAGTCTCATTAAATCTTAAACCTAAAACAGAAAATAAAAGTATGGCAAAAATGAACAAAAAAACAAAAAAAGGAAGGAAAAAATCGGATTCAAAAAAAAGTTCTCAGGCAGTATCGAAAATTACAAGAATAATAAAAAGAAGCGGAAAAGTGGTGCCTTTCAAGCAGGAAAAGATAACTAAGGCTGTTTTAAAAGCGTTCGGGGATACCGGAGAAGGCGGTTTGAGAGAAGCTGAGAAAGTGAGCAAAAAAGTTGTCCAGCTTTTGAATAAAAACTACAAAAAAGGGTATGTCCCGGAAATCGAAGAAATTCAGGATATGGTTGAAAAGGTGCTGATGATCCTTGATTTTGACGCAACTGCCAAGGCTTATATCTTGTATCGCGATCAGCACAGAAAAGTCCGGGAAACCGAAGAAGCTTTGAAAGAAGCCGTCGATTTGGTGGACGACTATATCCAGGAAGCCGATTGGAGGATAAAAGAAAACTCCAATATGGGATTTTCTCTCCAGGGGCTTAATAATTTCATATCTTCGGCGGTAAGCTCAAAATATTGGATGAACAGGGTTTATACCAAAGATGTCCGCGAGGCGCACGAAGAAGGGGATCTGCATGTCCATGATCTTCAAATGGTGGCAGCCTATTGTTGCGGGTGGGATCTTCACGATCTCTTGCTTAAAGGCTTTGGGGGAGTTCCCGGAAAAGTGCATTCCGCTCCTCCCAAGCATTTCAGAAGCGCTCTCGGACAGATGGTGAATTTTATCTATACTCTCCAGGGTGAAGCTAACGGGGCGCAGGCTTTTGCTAACTTCGACACTTTGTTGGCGCCTTTCGTCCATTATGACAAGCTGAAATATAAGGAAGTGAAGCAGGCTATCCAAGAATTTGTTTTTAATATGAATGTTCCGACAAGGGTGGGATTTCAAACGCCTTTTTCCAACATAACCTTGGATCTGCAAGCCCCTTCCAATTATAAAGACGAATCAGTCATTATCGGAGGCAAACCGCAGAAGAAAAAATACGGAGAATTTCAGAAGGAAATGAATATGATAAACAGAGCTTTTGCGGAAGTGATGAGCAAGGGAGATTCGCAAAATAGGGTTTTTACTTTTCCGATACCGACTTACAACATAACCAAAGATTTTGACTGGGAAGATAAGGCGTTAAAGCCGGTCTGGGAAATGACAGCCAAATACGGGATGCCTTATTTCGCCAATTTTGTTAATTCTGATATGAGTCCGGATGATGCCAGGAGCATGTGTTGCCGTTTGCGATTGGATAACAGGGAACTAAGGAAAAGAGGGGGAGGCCTTTTCGGAGCCAATCCGATGACCGGGTCGATAGGAGTAGTGACCATAAATCTTCCGAGGATCGGATATCTGGCCAGGGACAGGAAAGATTTCATGGAAAGACTGGATAATTTGATGGATATATCCAAGAACAGCCTTGAATCGAAAAGGGTTTTTATCGAAAGGCTTACGGAGCTGGGGCTTTATCCTTATTCCAGATATTATCTTGGCGATATAAAAAATAGACGGGGAACCTATTGGGGAAATCATTTTTCCACCATAGGTCTGATCGGAATGAATGAAGCCTTGCTCAACTTGCTGGGAAAAGATATAACTACTAAAGAAGGCAATAGGTTTGCCCAAAGAGTTTTGGAGCATATGAGGAAGAGGATGGTCAAGTATCAGAAAGAAACCAATAATATGTACAATCTTGAGGCCACTCCAGCTGAAGGAACGACTTACCGGCTGGCCAAGCTGGATCAAAAAAAGTATCCCAAAATAATTTTTGCCAATGACGAAGCTGTAAAAAAAGACGGAGCGGAGCCTTATTACACCAATTCATCCCAATTGCCGGTAGGATATACCAATGATATATTCGAGGCGCTCGACCTGCAGGATGGGCTTCAGACCAAATATACCGGAGGAACGGTGCTCCATGGATTTTTGGGAGAAAAGATCAATGATACCGAGGTGGTCAAGAATTTAGTGAAAAAAATCGCCAACAAATATTCATTGCCTTATTTTACCTTTACGCCGACATTCAGTATCTGTCCGGAACATGGATATATAGCGGGAGAGCATGGATTCTGTCCGAAATGCAAAGTTATGATCAAAAAAGAGGAAGCCAAATTTGAGACGGTAAAATAATAAATTAACTGCTCTTTATAATGAGCGTTTAATATAAACAAAAATAAAAAGCGGTTCTGAGCCTAGGTCGGACTAGTCCCAGAACTGCGAAAAAC
The DNA here is from genome assembly GCA_028695135.1 of Candidatus Moraniibacteriota bacterium. GTDB lineage: Bacteria > Patescibacteriota > Minisyncoccia > Moranbacterales > UBA9337 > STE-63. Next base: position 10,535 of record JAQVJM010000007.1, read on the forward strand.
TATGAAAGAGGAAATAATTTGCCACGATTGTGGAAAAAAGTTGGGGAAAGGGGAAAAATTCGTAAGATTTTCTTCCGTCAGTAAGGGCGAGGATGTTTTTAAATGCGAAAAATGTTTCGATTCAAATCCGGCATTGGAGAACTTCCAAGCCTGTGACGTTTATTCCAGGGTAGTGGGGTTCCATACCCCGATCAGCCGTTGGAATAAAGGAAAATCTTCCGAGTGGAAAGACAGGAAAACTTTTATTGTGGAAGCATCCGGATGCGCAAGCTGTTAAATTTCTGGTATGTTTATTATAGGTAGAAGCTAAAAGATTGTAGGGCGATTCTTGCCTCAAGAATCGCCCTAAGCATTATATATCTCTACGAACTAATAATTTTTACGAAATTGATAAATTTTTACCAATTACTGATTTTTTAAGAATATACGAATTAGCGTTTTCCTCCTTTGGAAAAGGGGGACTGAATGCGAGTCGGCGAACATTTGGGGGGATTTGAAAAATTTGCGAAAATGAATAAGATGATCGGTTTATCAAATTTTTTTCAAATCCCTCTGTCTCGCATGGCGAGACACCTCCCTTTTCCAAAGGGAGAGAGTTGAAATGAGGAAAATATATTTTTATATTTGCAAAAGATTTGTAATTTTGTAGGAATATGAATATCGCCAGTTTCCAAAAATTTACCATGGTGGACTATCCGGGATATGTCGCGGCTACGGTTTTTACTGTCGGATGCAATTTCCGCTGTCCGTTTTGCCATAATCCGGAATTAGTTCTCGGTTCACAGTTCTCGGTTCACAGCAGTGGAAATGAAAGAGAGTTTTTCAGGTTTCTTGGGACTCGTGAGGGCAAACTGGATGGAGTTTGTATTACAGGAGGAGAGCCGACTTTGCAGCCGGATATTATAGAATTTATGATAAAAATAAAAAGCTTAGGCTTTCTTGTGAAATTAGATACCAATGGAACCCGTCCGGATATCATCAAAAAAGCGCTGGATATGAAAGTTGTCGACTATATTGCCATGGACATAAAAAATTCTCTCAAAAAATACGAAAGAACCGTCGGAGCCAAAATCGATCTGGAAAGGATAAAGCTGAGTGCGGATCTGATACGTAACAGCCGGATCGATTATGACTTCAGGACGACTGTTGTTCCGGGATTTCACAGTGAAAAAGATTTTGACGATATTGTCAGTTGGCTCGGCGGATCCAAAAGATATTTCCTCCAAAGATTCAGGGATTTCAAGACTCTTGATCCGGGCTTAAAAGAAAAAATAAGGGGAAAAAAGGAGCTGGATCTGGAAAAGATCGCCAAAAAGCTTAAAAAACACTTCGGGGAAGTGGGAATCAGGGGCTGAAATATCATAAGCAAAATCGTCTGCTCCGTATGACAGCATCGGGACAAGATAGGATCCGTCGTCAGTGATGCCGGCGGTTTTTATTTTGACTCTTTTTATTTTGTGTATCTTTTTGTGTATCTTTAAAGATACACAGGATAGAAAGGTCGTTATTTATTATTTTTTCCGAAAAGAATTGATTTTTTTCCGTTTTAATGATAAAAATTTAATCAGTTGTTTCTTATCAAATCAAAAAAAGGAGAGAAAAAAATGTCATTAAATGAAGATCCTGAGGTCACCTTAAGAGCCTTGAAAAAAGGACTTTTTTCGCCCAAGGAGGCCGAAAGGCAGGTTAAAGATCTTCTGGCTGAAATTTCCAGCGGCATCTGGAGTTTTGAACAGCTGGGGTTAGAAGGTGAGGAAGATCTGATGAGATATGCTGATCTTGATCCGCGCAGAAGCGACTGAAAAATAATTTATTCGAACCGGTTGATCCGTATTGCGGGTTGACCGGTCTTGTTTTTTTATTTTATAATGAAGTATGGATAAAAAAGAAATAAAAATTTACAGCGCCATGACGATAGCTGTCTTTGCATTTTTTGCTCTGCGGGGCTATTATAGCGCGGAAAATTATTCCGAAATGGCGACGGGAATGCTTGAGGAATTTCGCAACGAAATGTCTTTCATCCTGAATGCAGGTCCGGTAGCGATCTTTTTCATAATCCTTATTAACAATTCCGTAAAAACTTTTTTGTTCATGCTCTCGGGATTTTTATTCGGACTCCCTCCTTTTTTATTGCTGGCTTTTAACGGGATATTTTTGGGAATCGTTGCCAATATAGTTTCCAAAAGCGAAGGATGGAGGTTTTTGCTGGCGGGTATCATCCCCCATGGTATTTTTGAGATTCCGGCCATCATCCTTTCTATGAATTACGGGCTTTGGCTGGGACACGGATTTTACAGAAAATTGAGATTCAAAGAGCCTTTCAGAGAAAAACTTTCTGTTGCCATAAGATTTTTCTCAAGAATAATCTTGCCATTGTTAATCATTGCCGCCATCGTCGAAGCATTCATAACGCCGGCAATCTTGGATAATTTTTTATAAGATTTATTGAGCCCTTAAAGATTCGGATATTAAAAATATCAGATGTCGGAATAAACCGTTTTTGTCATATTTTAAGCGAAAAAAGCGCTTAAACCTACCTTGACTTTTGAGCGCTTTTCTGCTATGTTAGCAGGTCGCATTGTGCGATAAATTTTTCTTTGAAAATTGAATAAAAGATTAGAAATATAAGGAAAAAAGGAGAAAGGAAATGAGCAGGAAAATAAGCTTCACGGTGTTTGCGGTTATTTTTATGGCCGCGATTTCCGTCTGGAGCTCCTTGCTCTGGACGCAGACGATATCTCTTATCGATCATTCGATCAGGGATGAAAATAACGAAATGGTTCTGGGAGAGAAAGCGGCTCTCGAGTCGCCGATCAATCACAGCAATCCTCTCGTAATCAATGTCAAGATGCGAAACATAAGCAAAAAAAACTTGCTTGCTGTTATAAATGTCAGCGAAAGACTCAAGAGGTTTTACGCCGACAGAGGCATCGAGATCGATGTGGCAAGTCTTGCTACTATTACAGATTACAAAGGAGAAACACTTGACAAATTCATAAGCATTTCCAAAATCACCGATCCGGATTTCTATCCGCTCAAGTGGTATGAGGAAAACGCCGACAGGCTCACTCTCAGAAATATTTTCTTGGGAAAAGTCGAGGATTATTTTTATACCTCGATCATTATTTTCCCCGAGCAAGGCGCGGATGAAATGGAGATCGCCCGGACATTTCTGCTTTTCAAAGCGGGATGGAGCGATTACAAATTCGACTGGCTGAAAAATGTTTCTAGTTGGAACTGGGAGAATCTTAAGCGCTATTTTGCACTTAATTTTAATCCCGAAGTCGAGCAGGAGAGATCCATAAATCTTTTTGAAATCGAGGATAAGTCCGGCAAAACTGTTTTAGTCAGAAGCAATATTTATCTCCAGCCATACGGCTGGACATTCCATCGCCTGGAAATCGACGCGATGGCGAGAATCGGCTCTTACGCCTCTCTCGGGCTTGCGTTTCTGGCACTGGCAGTTTTTTCTCTGGCGGCTCTGGGTACTTGGCGTAAGGTTATTGCCTCTATGGCGATAATCGTGCTGGCGTTCGTTTATTCCAAGGGAAGCATCGGGATCATCAACCAGTTTATAATTCTGGTCAATTCCTATGCTTCAAATATCGGCTGGCTCGATTGGCTGGCAAACAGCTTTTTCCAGCACTCCTATGAGGACGTGTTTACGATCGAAGCTTATTTTGCCATCCTGGTGTCGGGAATTTCTTTTCCTTGGCACTATATGAGAAAGTTCGGCCGGGTGCGCGAGGCTTATCCGAGCTCCGCGCATTATTGGAGCTCATGGGAAAAAGCCAGAGAAAAAGTCAGGATTATCGCGCTTATCAAAAATATCGCGGTGTTTGACTTTCTGCTTTCGCTTTCGGTCGCCAATTATTACGGCGCGAGGGCGATGTGGCAGGTCGGCCTGGTTTCCGCAGTTGGTGTTTTGTCGGCTTGGTTTCTTGCCCATTATTCGCTTCCGATTTTCTATTACTTGATCGGAGGCGTATCCGACAGCCGTAAGATTTCTCAGGGAAAGATGCACGCGCATCTGGAGAATCTTTTGGGCATTATTGTCGGGCGCTTGATTTCCGGTTGGGTTTCAAAGAAAATTAGCGCCCCGATTTCAATCGGAGTTGTAATTTCTATGACAGCACTGTCGATGGTTCTGAGTCCGTTCTTTTTAAAGACGGACAATGACCTGAAGCAGTTTCTTAAAAGAGCTCCTTCAGAGCAGATCTATGACGATATGAACGGGCCCGGAGGAACGGGCGTGGCCTTATTCAGTCCCTTCTTTTCAATCGATCTTTATGACGCCAAAGCGCTGGATCAATTGAGGATTTATCTTGAGAGAGCGGGCGAAAAAAGCCGGATGGCTTATTCTCCGCTTTATTTTTTTCTCGAGGTGCTCAAGGAGGATTACGGATATGGCGGAGGCTCCATCAAAGATAAGATCTTAAAGGAAGCCGAGCTCAATCTTAAAGATTACGGGCTTGAATTTTCCGATGAATCTTTGTCTCAAGAGGCGAGAGAGATAATGAAGTCCGTCTGGGGAAGCATCCTGGATGAGGATGACGGACTTCTCAGGCACCTTGTCCATTTTCCCGAAGGATCCGGTCAGGGATACGCAATAGCGCTGGTAACCAGCGCCGATAGTAGCACTCGCAATCTGACGGAACTGAGAGACGGTGTTTTGGTCGGCTATGCCCAAGAATTCCATAAATTCAAGGTCGTTATGGCTGATAAAGTTTCTCAGTATCTGGAAATTGACCGGATTATTTCCAGCGGAAGGTGGATTTATAACATTCTTTCCCAGCTGGCGATTGCAGTTTTTTGCTTAGCCTATTTTTACTGGCGAAACAAAAAAAGCGCGCCGGCTAGATGGAGGATGTCCGCCAGCCGTTCGGGATTACTGGTGGCGGTTCCGTTTATCTGGGCTACCGCCGTTATGTATATCCTTATAATGGTGATTGGCATGCCGCTCGATATCGCTTCGGCTTCAATAGGAGCCATGGCGGTTGCGATTGCGGTGGATTTTCCCTTGTTCGTGGTCGACTTCTTCAGAAGAATAATTTCCCGGAAGGAAAATATTTCAAAAGAAGATGTTTTCCTCTCCGTTATAGAAGATGTCGAAACCAAAAACGCTGTAATCGATGTCGTAGTCGATTACATGGGAAATGCTATCCTGTTTGCTTTTATGATGGCGACCCCCGTTGAAGCGGTCCGTCGGGTAGGCATCTTAGAGGAATGGGTGCTTCTTAACTGCATCATTGCCACCGTGTTTTTCACTTTGCCGATGATGCGCTGGACCATAGTTGGCAAAAGCGAAACCCATATTTTCCGCGAGTTGTTCGCTTATATGAGGAACGGAAAAAAATATGGGGAGATAGCAAAAGCGATCAGCGCTCCGTAGAGACTACGGAGCGCTTCAAAAAAAAGGAGAGGAAAAATGGAAAGCGAACTCAAATTCAAACTGGGAATAATAGTTCTCCAGATAATTTTTCTGGTCTTTATTTTTTTCTTCGCCATCCCTTCGGACGGCGCAGAAATTACCGCCAAGGAGACAATGGCGAAAGCCTGGTCCGATGCTTATCCTGCAAGTCTACAAACCGAATTCATTTTCGGCAAAGAGGCGGAAGGGGAGAAACGTGACTTTGGCGCCTGGACGGATCTGCACTCCGGCAAAGCTGAGGTTTTTATCGGATCTTATAATGATGCCAAAGGGGTTTTTTCGGGACGCACCGGAGGGACTTTGTTTGTTCCGGCCGATGATCATTTCGGCTACAAAGTCTATGTTTCTCGCGAGACCGGACGACGTGCCAACGTGAAAGAAAAAGCCGGATCATTTGATGCGCCGGCTAATGGGACTCAACTTAATTATTTCGATGTTGTCCGGAGCCTTCTCCCCGAAGATCCGGAAAAATTCGAATTTCTCTTCGTATTGGGAGAAGGCGCCGACTATCTGGTCAGAGCCGAACCCAAAAATCCCGTTGAAGGCGACTACGCCTTCAGGATTTTTTCCCTTAAAAAAATGAGCGATGGGAAATTGGTAATTACCAAAATTTTCCATTATTTAGAAGGGAATAAGCTTTCAAAAACCATCGAAAATAGCCAATGGGATTTGGCAGATGGAATTTGGAGGTCGAGAGAGCTTCTTATTAAAACCGATAATGAATCCACACGGATAGTTATCGAAAAAAGGGAATTCAATCAAAAATTCGGCGACCTTTCCGAGAAAGATCTCAAGGAAGGCCGGCCGGCGAGATAAGGAGAGGAGAATGAAGATGAAAAAATTTCTTCTGATAATCGTGTTGCTTCTGCCTCTCGCTTCCTTGGTTTTTGCCGAGGAGAGCGAGGAGGAGGCGACTGATTCCGGTTTATATTTCTCCGGCGACGTATGGTCCAATGCGGACTATTATTTTTCCGGGGAAGGCGAGTTTAATGTCGGAGCCTTTCTTTCTCTCGAAAAAGAACTTTCTTCCGAATGGACCGGAGCTGTTTCGGTCCAGACGGGAGCGGGTTCAATTGAGAGAAACGGCGCAGATATATTTACCCGAGACGGGGAGCGTCCGATCGTTTCTTTGCGCGAGGCCTATATCAGTTCCGAATCATGGAGGATCGGCAAACAGGTGCTTGCCGATGAGATGAGCGTTAAATTTGACTTTGTCTCGTTTAATCTCCTCGAGACGCGGGATCTGAGCCGGCCATTTTCATCATTGGATTCCGATCGCCTTCTGGGAAACTGGGGGGTGGCCAAATCCTTTTTTGACGGAAGGCTCAAGGTTATAGCGAGCCTCTCGGATCCGCCGACGATCGCTACGGACGATGATGATCCGTGGACGAGGGAATTGCCTCAGGGCTTCTCTTACGGAGAAATCCGGTCTGAGGCCGAGTATTCTGTCGGCGCGCGCTGGGGAGATGACATCGGAAATGCAAAGTATGATGTCTATATCCAGCACGGCGCGGGAAGCTCTCTGGTTGACGTTGAAGCCAGTCCGGAAGGCGAAGTCCGGCCAATTGTTGCCCAGCAGACAGCGGTGAGTGGAATGGTCCAAAAGCCTTTGGGCGAATGGAATCTCCGCTTGGGATCGGCCGGATATTTCCAGTCAGGCTATAGCGACTTCGTTGTCGCCGTAGCGGAGCTGGAAAGGTTCTGGGAGTTTGACAACGGAAGCGTTTTCTTCTTTGACTTCGGCCTAGCCGATACCTGGGAGACTCAGTCCGATGATGATATGCCGGAGCTGGATCTCCGCCGGATCTATGAAGGCGGGACGATCTTGGCGGCTGCCGAGTATTCCTTCGACCATTCCGCGCTGAAGCTCAAAGGGGCTTACAACGTTAAGGACGAGGGACTTTATTTCTCGGCCGAGTTTTCCTGGGCCGTAACTGACTCTGTCGATCTATCCCTGAAATATGAAGCGATTGATGGAGAAGCCAGTAAGGCCAGTCCCGCGGATAATGCTTGGTCGCAATATTCCGATTGCGACAGAATTGTTGCGGGGCTTACGTTTTATTTCTAATTTTTCATCCCGCGGGAGGAGGGATGGCAAAGGGGTTTGGCAAAAATTTGCTAAACCCCTTTTTTTATTTCCAATCCGATATCTGAATAAATTTTGTTTTCCGAAAAACAAAGCGTCCAAACTATCCACGTGCGACAAAACTGACACTATTTTTTTTCCAAGGATTTATCCGGAGTGTCCAAACTGTCCACGTGCGATAAAAAAAGACACTATTTTTAAAAAATTTAAACATACTTTTGAACATACCATGGTATGTTCAAATTTTGGATACGAAAGGATTATTTTTGATATAAAACCGGAGATGCCGATCTTTCCATTTTCCGGCATAATCGACGCCGATCCGTTTGGTTTTTTTGATTTTACTTTTCGGAATCTCGATCTTCCTATCTTCGATATATAGTTTTGCACCCTTGGAAATTGCGGAAGTGCAATTCATTCCCCTGTCAATTTCAAGCGCTTGGCACAGTTTTCCGGGACCGCTTGCGAGATTTAAAATCTCATCCGTTTTCCGATTTTTCTTCATTTTTCCGATCCCTTCCAACGGTTCAAGCGCCCTTATGAGGACTGCAGATGGATGATCTTTTTCTTCGGTAACGATATTCAAACAATGATAAAATCCATAAATCATATAAACATACCATATTCCGGCCTTTTTAAACATCGCGCTTGTCCGTTCGGTTTTTCCTCTGGAAGCGTGGCAGGCCAGGTCATGGGATCCGATATAAGCTTCAGTTTCAACGATTTTTCCGGAAATCTTATCTTTGCCGATTTTTCGCACCAAGACTTTACCGAGCAGTTCACGGGCGACAGCTTCCGTCTTTCTGTTGAAAAATCTTTGATCCAATCTAGCCATATGGATAGTTTTAATATGAATGGAGAATCGAATTAATTATAGATCTTAATTGAATATTTTTTCAACCCTTGCCGTGATTTTTTCTCGGGGAGTTTTGCATGTAAAACTAAAATAAAAAAAACGGACCGAATAGATCAGCCCGTTTTTTTAAGATTTCTTTATTTAACTTTAACTTTGTATTTTACCCCGGTCAGAGCGCCTGGAATAACAACTCTTCCGTCGTCATCAGTCTGCATCGTTCCGATCAATGCTCGTTGCCCGCCTACATAGGCATAGAGCTCAACGGTCGTTTCTTCATCAATTCTTTCCGCATCGTTATTTAGAAGCGTCATGTCTAAGACAAAAGGCATATCTGGAGTAGCGTCTCCGGTCTTGTATTTGAATTTGTATTTTCCAGGGGGGACATCTTTTACTCTTAGTATCTTGTCCGTATCGGTTCTCGTATAAAGAGCCCTGAACCATTTGCTGTCGTCTATCTTTGCGTTAATCTTAATTCGGTATTTACCATCTTTTTGGCTTAAGCTAGCATTGTCTTTTACGTCTAATTCATAAACAATATCCGGCACCATGACGGCCATTTCCAGCCATCCTTCTTCATCCGTTTCCAGCGTTCCGACAAAAGTTTTCGTACCATTCATGTGCATATATATATCAACATCGGTCTTTTCTCTTATTCTTTTTCCATCTTCGTCAAGCATCCTGAACTTTCCCGCAACTATTTGATTGTCCTCGATGTCTTTGTCCCTTATCTCAATTTTGTATTTACCGGGAATGACATTTTTTATTTCTAGGACTCCATTATCGTCAGTTTTGACATAGAGAGCCCTGAACCAATCTCCGCCTTGCCTTGCGAAAATTTTGATTTTTACCTCATCGGCATTTGCCCCGGATAGAGCAAGGGCTGAAGCGCCGGTAAGCGACAATGCGACGGCCGCTATAAACGCCATGATTATTCTTGTTTTTTTCATTTTTATTTTTTTGTGCCGCCGTTTTTAGCGTGCGACATGTTAGTTAATTATTTGTAAGTATTTTACAACAAAATGATCAAAAAAACCATGGAATTATCCACAGGTTCATTTTTTTCAATATTATGAATGGTAAGATATGAAAAATATCATCCACTGACCCAGATAGAATCGAAAAGCAACTGAAAAATATCTTTTATATCTTCATTTTCTATGTAAAATCCCGTATTTTCTTTGATAACTATCAGGCTGTCGGCGATTATTACAGCCATTTCCGAAGACATATCGGCGCTTAGGATCTTTTGGTTTACATATTTTAAGGAAGACCTATTTGCAAAATTTCCGAAATATATTTCTCTGATTCTTATATTTCTCAGCCTGTTGTTTATTTTTATGTATTCCTTCTTAAGATTTAAAGGATTTCTTCCGATAAAAATTACTTTAATTTCTTTGGAAAGGGTGTTGGAAAAGTTTTCTAAAAGACCTTTGCGGCTTTTATGGCCCTTATAAATTTTTATTTTGCATTTATTTTTTACGGAATATTTGGTCTGAAGCATCGATATTATCCTTAAAAATTCTCTCTCTTGTTCCTCGGCCTCTCTTCTTTTTATCTTAAGCATGCCCAAAAGCTCTTCTGGAGAGCTGGCGGTAAAATATTTTTTGTTTTTTTCCTTTGTCTGGGATACCAATTTTTTCTTTTCCAGGCCCCTTAAGACACGATAAACAGTCGGACGGCTGATGGACGCTTTCTTGGCTATTTCGTAAGCCGTGGCTTTTGTCAGTTCGAGGGATATGAGATAAATTTTTGCTTCTCTTTCGGTGAGTCCCAGCTTTCTTAATTCAAATGGAAGAATGTCAAAATTATTCATGGCCTATAATCTAACATATCCGCGCCGTTTTATCAAGGTTTTGGGATAAAAAATGGCAATATATCGTCTTAATTTGGCATTGCCTATTTTTGTGATAGAATCTTTTAAAGAGCTTTATTTTCTTATTTGGACATTTTTAAATATTTAGAAAAAAATAAGATGAGAATTTATGTTAAAGTGATTCCCAGATCTTCCAGAAATGAGGTGAAGGAGATAGGGGAAAACGAATACCGGGTAAAAGTGACCGCTCCGCCGGTTGACGGGGAGGCGAATAGCATGCTGATAAAAGTATTGGCAAAATATTTCAATGTGCCTAAAAGCTCTTTGAACATAGTTGGCGGAAGATCCGCAAAAATAAAGATAATTGATATTATGTAAAAAAGGGGAGAGCTATGAAATTTAACGTTTTATCGATCATTCGGACGGCTCTATGGAAATAGAGGCCGTTTTTTTTTGCTATAATGAATAAAGAATGAATTTGAATAAATCCAAGATATTTCTGATCTTGTCTTTATCTTTTTTATCGGGAATCTTTTGCAGGTCTTTTTACGAACCCGATGTGTTTTGGATATGGATTTTTGCTACAGCAGGAATCGCTGTTTTTGTTTCCAATCATAAAAATATAAAAGCGGTTGTTTTTTCTCTAGCTGCTGTTTTTTTTCTGGCGGGAATCTGGCGAACGGATTCGGCTTTAGAAAAGACTCAGAACATCCCGGATTTTGATGGAGAAATAGCAGATACGGCTTATATCATAAAAGAGCCGGAAGACAAGGAGTGGTACAAAAATGTGGTTGTAAAAACCAAAGATGATAGAAAAATTCTTGTGAGAGCCGGATTGTTTGAGGAATTGAATTATGGCGATGAGATAAACTTGTCCTGCGATCCGGAAATTCCTCAAAACTTTTCCCAGGATTTTGATTACCGGATGTATTTGGCCAAGGACGGAATTTTTTATGTCTGCCAGAAGGCGGAGATCGAAAAAACCGGAAAAAGGATGAATAATATCTATTCTTTCGTTTTAGAATTGAAGAAAAAAATGGAAAAAAATGTCGATAGAGCCATCCCGGCTCCACAGTCAGCTCTGGCCAAGGGTCTTCTCTTCGGGGGAGACGAGGGCTTGTCCAAAGATTTGCAGGAGTCTTTTTCCAAGACCGGTATGACGCATATTGTGGCGGTTTCGGGATATAACGTGACCATAATTGCCGAATATCTTATGCTCTCTGGGATATTTTTGGGAATGTGGAGAAAGCAGGCTTTTTATTTCGCCCTTTTCGGGATTTTTCTTTTTGTGGCCATGATCGGCTTTCCGAGTTCCGCGATCCGCGCCGGACTTATGGGCTCTCTGCTTCTTTGGGCGATGAAAAACGGCAGATTGGCCAATATCGATAATGCTATACTTTTAGCTGGAGCGATCATGCTTTGGATAAATCCGCTTTCTCTCAGGTGGGATATAGGCTTTCAGCTTTCATTTTTGGCGACTTTTGGAATTGTAAAAATGGCTCCTCTGTGGGAAAGATATTTTTTTTGGAAAAACAAGGCGCTGGGGATTGTGGACATAGCTCTTATGACCATAAGCGCTCAGATATTTGTATTTCCGATAATTATGTATAATTTCCACACGCTTTCGGTCGTTTCAATTTTGGCTAATATTCTTATTCTTCTCATTATTCCTATTACGATGCTTTTTGCTTTTCTTTCGGCGTTAAGCGGATTTATCGCCTATCCTTTGTCGCTGGCTTTCGGTTGGGCGGGATATTGGCTCTTGCGTTATGAAATCGGCGTGGTAGAAATTCTGGCAGATTTCGATTGGTCTAGCATGGAGATAAACAATTTTGGAGCCTCGGGTGTTATCATCTGGTATATTTTCTTATCCGTTTTGATATTTTTTATTTCCAAGCTTGATAAAAAAGAGGTTTTCGCTTAGATTAAAAAATATTTATTTTATATCGATTCAATTGTGGTAGAATTAGATCTATACGGATCATTGTAGCTGTAATATTCTTTCGATAAATATCTTTTTATCATTACATCAAAATAAAACAAATTAAATTTATTTGTAGATTTGTATTAAATTCGTAATTCGTGTGAGTATGCAGAACAGAAAATTAGTCTGGGGAATTATTGCTTTCTTGCTTTTTTTGGCTCTGGTTTTGGGATTTATAATTTTTATATTAAAAAAAGACAGAGGGATCGAAGTGTTTTTCTTGGATGTGGGGCAGGGGGACGCGATTTTGATCCAACAGGGCGCCAATCAGGTTCTTATTGACGGAGGAAGGAATGGAACGGCACTTTTGGAAGGACTTGGAAAAAGTATGCCTTTTTGGGATAGGGAAATCGAAGCGATTATTGTCACTCATCCCGATATAGATCATTATGGGGGACTTATGGGCGCCCTGGATAATTATAGCGTGAAAAATGTCATAAAAACGGATGCTTTTAAAGAAGGCAAGGAGTGGAAAATTTTTGAGGAAAAAATAAAGAACGAAAATGCTTCGGAAATAAAATCAGTTTGTGGTATGGAGCTGATTTTCTCCAACGGAGCCAAGTTCCAAGTCGTTTATCCCTTGGAAGGAAATATTGTCTCCAATGACAGTAATAATTACAGCGTAGTCACAAAAATGGATTTTGGGGAAAACAGTTTTCTTTTCACGGGGGATATCGAAAGAGAAACGGAAAATATTTTGATAAACTCGGGCATCAGATTGGATGCGGATTTTTTAAAAGTCTCCCATCACGGATCAAAAAGCTCCAGCAGCGATGAATTTTTGGATGCCGTAAGTCCGGAGGACGCGATCATTTCAGCAGGCGCAGGCAATCCGTATAATCATCCTCATAAAGAAACTTTGAAAAAATTGGAAAACAGGCTTGTCCGGATTTGGAGAACCGATAAGGAAGGGCGCATAATTTATAAATGTCGGAATAAAAATGAGAAATGCCGGGCTTTTGCTGATTGATTCTTTATATATTTTATGCTATAATATGCATAATAAAGCTAAAATAATAAAAATATGAACACCAATATATCCACGCTTTCGGGAATCATTGTTGTCGCCGTAGTCGCGGCTGCTTCGGGAGCATTTATCTTTTCGGAGTTTGAAAAACAGGATTTTGATTTTTCTCCGATTATAGCGCAATATGATGTTTCAAAAACAGATACAGATAAAGGAGCAAATGAAGGAGGAGAGGTCGTTTGCAAAAATGAAAGTGCGTCGGGAGTCGATCTTCCGGCGATAAGATTCATTCCGGCCATATTTTCAGATGAAGAAAGGGAAGAATTGACGGAAAAAGTGATCAATCCTTTTATCGAATTTGAAAAAGAATCTTACGTGGAAAACGGCATAATCAGCATCGCTGTGAATAAATACAGCGATAGCGAACTGGCCGAGATGAAAGATCCTAAATATATATATAAGATCGATGTGGTGTATCATGAGGGCTGGGGTGGCTGGCTGGAAAGGGAGGCGGGAGAGAAAATCGATTGGTGGGTTCCGGATTGCTTGGACGGATGCGAATTTTCAGATGAGTTTAAGGAAAGATATCCGGAAGTGGTGGAAAAATACGATGATCTGCAAAATTCGCAGGAATAAGTAGCCGTTTTTTTATAAATTTCTTTAGAGGCTTCTAGTTTTAATCAGGAAGGGGGAGGAAATTGAGTAAGTTTAAAATTATTCCAAATAAACAGGGTTATTGCGGGCACTTTAGCGCCACTGACAGGCTGTGGATAACTTTTATAAAATAATTGACATATTTTTTAAAAGTGGGATAATATTAATGAGAGCGATATTTAAAAAACAAAAATACAATTGAATATGGGAGGTATTCGTTTTTTGAGTAAAAACTCGAGAACCTTGAAAAATATAGCAAAATCGTGGGTAGCGTTTTGCTTTTTTTGTTTTTATTAAACAATAAAAAAGGGGGATGAAATGGGACGCGAAGAAGTTTTAATAATACTGGAATTGAGTCCGGTTTTTCAGGAGCTGGATGAAAAGTATAGGGAGGATGCCATTGTATATTTTCGAGACGCCGTAGAAAGCGCTGAAAAAAAATTAAAGGATCTTCCAAATTAGAAAATCGACCCCTTTTCTCGGAGGAAAAGATGAAAACAAAAACAATCAGGGTTTGACCGTTGACATTTAAAAAGCTAAACAGCTTGTCAGCGGTTTTTACTTTTATTCAGAATTGGGAAAAAACCTTGATTATCTGATAAAAAACTGCTAAACTCGTTTAGTATATTTTTCCGAATCATTCACAAAGATTTGCCTAAAACCTAATAGCTAAAACCTAAGACCTGAATAGAGGCCCCATCGTCTAGCGGCTAGGACGCAAGGTTCTCATCCTTGTAACAGGAGTTCGATTCTCCTTGGGGTCACCATAGGAAGAAAAGTTCAAAATTTGAAGTTAAAATTTTGTAAAATTAAATGCCAAATTCCGATTAGGGCTTATAAAATCGATAAAAATTTGACAATAAAAAAATTTCTGTTAATATTATTTTTAATAAATAACTGCTTGAGGGCGGTCTTTTTAATTGCTTAAACTAAAAAAACAAATGACGAAGATAGTCACAAAGGAAGGGCTACAAAAACTTCAGGAAGAGCTAGAGGACAGAAGAACAAGAATAAGGCAGGGTATCGCCAAAGATATCAAGGAAGCGAAAGAGCAGGGGGATCTGAGTGAGAACGCGGAATACAGCGAAGCCAAAAGACAACAAGCCGAAAACGAGGCAAGGATCGCCAAGCTGGAAATGACAATAAAAAACTCCCAAGTGTTTGAAAAGAACGGGGATTCCAACGGAAATGTGGAAATAGGATCGGATGTGGAGGTAAAATTTAACGGCAATAAAATCACTTTCCATATAGTGGGCGCCAGCGAAGCGGATCCCGCCAGCTTTAGGATTTCGAACGAATCTCCAATGGGCAAGGCTTTTATCGGAAAGAAGAAGGGGCAGATTGCCGAAGTGGAGACTCCCGGGGGAGTGGTTAAATATAAGATTTTAAAGGTCTCTTAGATTTATCAATTTATAATTTTTTAAAGCTGTCCGCACAAAAGCGGGCGGTTTTTTGTAATCTCTATGAATTACGAATTTTACGAATGTACGAAATTATTCCTCCTTTTTATTTTTTAATAAGTTGACAGTTTGAAAAAAAAGTCTTAAAATATCATTAGCACTCGTTAGAGTAGAGTGCTAATATAAAAATTAATTCAAAAATCAAGGACAGCAATTTTTAACTTTGCACTTTGAATTTTGGACTTATAAATATGGACATAAATAAATTTACCGCAAAAAGCCAGGAGGCTATAAGGATCGCCCAAGACATAGCTGTCGGAAAAAACCAGCAACAGGTGGATACCTATCACTTATTAAGTGCATTGATCTCCCAGGAAGATTCGATTGTTTTTACCGTTCTCAAAAAAATTGAGATAAATCTGGATGATTTTAGAAAAGAAATTGAAGAAAAGATAGATCGTTTGCCTAGGATTGCAAGTCCGACAGAGGGGCAGATCTATATAACCCAGTCCGTCGGAATGGCTCTGGAGCAAGCGGAAAAAGAAATGGCAAAGATGGGCGACGAATTCGTTTCTACCGAGCACATTTTTTTAGCTGTTTTAAATTCTCATGAATTAAAAGATATTTTTGAGAAGTATGACATAGGATATGACAATGTCTTAAAGATCCTTTCCGAAACCAGGGGGAGCCACAAGGTGGACAGTCCCGAGCCGGAAGGGAAATTCCAGGCTTTGGAAAAATATACAGTAAATCTCACAAAGTTGGCCAGGGAAGAAAAACTTGATCCGGTTATAGGTCGAGACGAGGAGATCAGGAGAGTTTCCCAGGTATTGAGCCGAAGGACGAAAAACAATCCGGTCCTGATAGGCGAGGCGGGAACAGGAAAAACTGCAATAGTGGAGGGGTTGGCGCAAAGGATAGTCTCGGGAGATATTCCGGAAAGCTTGAGGAACAAAGAAATCGTGAGCTTGGATCTAGGATCCCTTTTGGCCGGAGCGAAATTCAGGGGATCTTTTGAAGAGAGGCTCAAGGCAATATTGAAGGAGATAGAGGTTTCCGCCGACAAATACATTATTTTCATAGACGAACTTCATACCCTGGTGGGAGCCGGAGCGGTTGAAGGCGCCCTGGACGCTTCCAATATGCTCAAACCCGCATTGGCCAGAGGAAAAATGAGGACGATCGGAGCAACCACTTTGAAGGAATATCAGAAATATATCGAAAAGGATGCGGCGCTGGAAAGAAGGTTCCAGCCGGTATATGTGAGCGAGCCTTCCGAGGAAGATGCTATCGCGATACTTAGGGGGATAAAGGAAAAATACGAACTCCATCATGGGATAAGAATTACTGATAACGCCATAGTTTCAGCGGTAAAGCTTTCTAATCGGTATATCTCCGACAGATTTTTGCCTGACAAGGCCGTTGATCTTATCGACGAGGCGGCTTCTTCTTTGCGCATCGAGATAGACTCACGTCCTACAGAAATTGACCAGTTGGAGAGAAAAATCAGAAGGCTGGAAATCGAAAAAAAAGCTCTTAAAAAAGAAAAAAATCATAAGGCCAAGGAAAAGATATCTGAGATAGGAAGAGATCTGGCCGATCTGAAAGAAAAGTCAAAAAAGCTGACATTGCAATGGAAGTCGGAAAAAAATCTTATTTCCGCAATTCAAAAGCACAAAGAAGACATCGATAAGCTAAGATCCGAAGCTGAAGTTGCCGAGAGAAAGGGGGAATTGGATAAGGTGGCGGAGATCCGTTATGGAAAAATACCGGAGCTGGAAAAATCGATAAAGAAAGAAGGCGAAAAACTCAATAAGCTTCAGGAAAAAGGAGCGGTTTTAAAAGAAGAAATTACCGAAGAGGATATCGCCCAAGTCGTTTCGCGCTGGACCGGGATTCCGGTTTCCAAAATGCTTCAGAGTGAAATTCAAAAACTTTCCAAATTGGAGGAATTTCTAGGAAAGAGAGTGGTTGGCCAGGAGGAAGCGATAAGATCCGTTTCTAATGCCATAAGAAGATCTAGGGCCGGAGTTTCCGAAGAGGGGCGCCCGATAGGATCTTTCATATTTCTCGGTCCTACCGGAGTAGGGAAGACCGAATTGGCCAAAGCTTTGACCGAATCTCTCTTCGACGATGAAAAAGCGCTGATCCGCTTAGATATGAGCGAATATATGGAAGCCCATTCCACATCCAAAATGATCGGGTCTCCTCCCGGATACGTGGGGTACGATGAAGGAGGACAGCTTACGGAAATAATCCGCCGCCGGCCTTATAGCGTGATCCTTTTTGACGAAATAGAAAAGGCCCATCCCCAGGTCTTTAATATCCTTCTCCAGATCTTGGATGATGGAAGGCTTACTGATGCCAAGGGCCGGGTGGTGAGCTTTAAAAATGCCGTCATCATAATGACTTCCAATGTCGGTTCGGAAATTATTTATAGTAGCAGTGAAGAAGTGGGATTTAAGAAAAAAAGCGGAAGAAAGATAATTGAAGAAGACATGCGCGAAAAAGTCATGGCGTCGCTCAGAGAAAGGTTCAAGCCCGAATTTCTGAACCGCTTGGATGATATAATAATCTTCCATCCGATCAACAGAAAAATGCTTGAGAAGATAGTGGATCTGCAGTTAGAAGTTGCCAAAAAAAGATTGGGAAGAAAGGAAATCAAAGTTGAATTTTCCAAAGATGCTAAAAAATATCTTGCCAAAAAAGGTTATGATCCCGTTTACGGAGCCAGACCGCTCAAGCGCGTAATCCAAAATGAGATTCTTGATGAAATGGCACTAAGGATCATTGAAGGAAAAATCAAAGAGGGCGATAAAGTCATAATAACTTTAAAAAACAATAGAATAAATATTGGATAAAATCCGGATCGGTGCTAAAATACAAGCATGAACACATTAAATGTATTTCTGGATAATTTTTTGAGAAAGACTCTTTGGATATGGCTTCCCTTTTATGCCTTATATCGCCTTACCAGGGAGATTTTGAAATTTTCCAATGGCGATAAAAAATAATATCCATCTTTCAAGGATAGTTTATCTTTCAGTTTTTTGTTTCATTATCCTTTTTTCTTTTTCTGCCGCCGATAACGCCAGTGCGGCTTTGGTGCCATGCGGAAGGACGGCGGATGATCCGGCGACTGCCATCAATGAAACAAATCCTTGCCGGCTTTGCCATCTGATAACCGGAATCCACGGAATAATAACCTGGGGAAGGAATATCCTCATAATTGTCGGCATCGCGGCCATAACCATCGGGGGAGTGATGTATATAGTTTCGGCCGGAAACGAAGAGACGATGGAGACGGCCAAAAATTTCATCAAGCAGTCTCTCTACGGCGTGGCGATAGTCCTGGGAGCCTGGCTCATCGTCAATACTACTATGTGGCTTCTGGCAACCAATGACGATCTGGGAATAGGTGTTGCCGGCTGGGATGAATTCAATTGCTATCCGGATGGCATTGTTCCGCCAACTCCAACTCCAGCTCCAGCCCCAACTCCAACTCCAACAACGCCTCCTCCCGCAGAACCCATAATGGGAACAGAGCAGGAAGTGAGAGATTTATTTGCTTCTGAAGGGATATCAATAAACAATCTTCCTTGCGAACCTGGCCAGACAGTGGGATGCACGGATGTGGGAGGGCTTTTGTCGAGTACCATAAATGGAGTGATAGCTCTCAATGACGCTTGTCCGGAATGCAATATTATTATAACAGGCGGATCAGAAGGCGGGCATGCGCCGGGAGACTATTCTCACGAGACCGGATACAAGGTCGACCTCGGGCTTAATTCAACTCTGAATAATTATATAACCACCAATTATGATTTTATCGGAACGCGGAGCGACGGAGCGCGGATGTATGAGGATGACGGTGGCAATATTTACGCTTTAGAAAGCAATCATTGGGATGTCTGCTATCATTGCTTTTAGTATTTTTTGAATATTATAAATGAAAAAAAATAAAGCGATTTTTTATTTTATTTTTTATTATCTCCCCGTTTTTCTCTGGATGGGGCTGATTTTTTATTTTTCATCCCTTCAGGGCAATGGAATAAAATGGGAGCCCAACTTTTGGTTCTATGCGGAAAGGAAGGGCGCGCATATATTCGAATATTTCGTTTTGACTTTTTTGATCGCCAGAGCTTTTTTTGCCGGAGAAAAGATTGAAAGCACAAGGCCTGATCTTAAAGACAAAAATTTTTTAAAGATCATTCTTGCTGGCGCAGTTTCTCTTTTGTACGCTTTTTCGGACGAGATGCATCAGGCATTCGTTTTTGGAAGAGAAGGCAAGATTTCGGATATCGGAATAGATCTAGCAGGTATTTTAATTGCGATTTTTATAGTTATTAGATTCCGTAAAAATAAATTCTTTAAGACTATTTTTTACGTAAAATGAAGCATCTCTCATAATGAGCAGCAAAGGGGCATTCTTTTATTTTTTAGGTCTACGCACAGGTAAGGGGTTCGGTAAGACTTTTTTTGTTTTAAAATCAGATAAAGATAATCGGCTTAAAATTAAGAACTACAAGAAATTATCAAATAAATTATACGATTATGTTGCGGTCGCAATAAAACCGTATAATTATAATTTTGTTTTTTTAAGAATTTATTTTTTGAATAATAAAATAAATTTGATCAAACTGGATAAAAATAAAATATTGAAACCATATTTGCGCGGTCGAACATGAGCGGTATATTATAGTTTTTAAAAAAATTTTAAAATTAAAAAACATCCGTCGAAACGGATGTTTTCAATAAGCCAAGAAGTTAAAACCTAAAAACTAAAAGCCGATTTATTTCTTCACTTCTTCCATGAATTTCTCAAAAACTTTGGGATCATCTTTAGCCATTTGAGACAGGACTTTTCTGTCTAATTCTATTTTTTTATCTTTCAAAATCTTGATGAATTTGCTGTAGCTCAGATCAAAATTTCTTACCGCGTTATTGAGTCTTAAAATCCAGAGGTTTCGCATGGTTCTTTTCTTGGCCCGGCGGTCGCGATAAGCGTATTTTCCAGCCTTAAGGACAGCTTCTTTAGCCGCTCTAAAATTGGACTTTCTTCTCCAGCGAAAACCCTTGGCTAATTTCAATAAATTTTTTCTTCTCTTGCTGGCGGCAACTCCGCGTTTTACTCTAGTCATAAATTAGCTTCCTAGCTCCCTAGCTTCCTAGCTCCCTAGCTTTAAAATTATAAAAAAGCTATGAGCTATAAGCCAAAAGCTGATATCTAGTTAATTGCTTTTAAAATATTAGCAGCTTCTTTTCCGACTATCTGTCTGTCTAGCCTCTTTTTTCTTTTGAATTTACCGGTCTGCTTGCTGTTAAAATGATTCTGCTTGGTATATCTTCTCATAACCTTTTTCTTTCCGGTTATCCTAATTTTTTTCATAAGAGACCTTTTACTTTTCATCTTTGGCATAACTTAGAATTTAGAATTTGGAATTTAGAATCTTTGATTATCTATATACCAACTCCATATTTAATTTCTTAAATTTATATAATTTTATTGGGTGGCGCCTAGGAGCGCGAATCCTATTCCGGAGCTATCAGCATAATAAATCCTCCGGGAAACCTTTTTACGTCATCTTCAATCCTGTAAGGAATATCAATTTTATTTACAAAATTTCTTATGCTTTTTACGGCCAGATCTTGATGCGCCTTTTCTCTTCCCCTGAGCCTCAGTTCCAATTTTACCTTGTGTCCCTTGGCCAAAAATTTTTCCGCCTGTTTCTTCTTGAATTCGATATCATGGCTGTCAGTTCTGATTCCCAGGCGTATTCCCTTAGTGTCGGTTTTTTTCTGTTTGGCTTTATTCAAACGGTCTTGTTTGGTTTGGCTATATTGGAATTTTCCATAATTGGTTATTTTGCAGACCGGAGGTCTCGAATTGGGAGAAACTTCCACCAGATCTAATCCTTTTTCTCTGGCTATTTCAAGAGCTTTAAGATTGCTCATTTCCCCAAGTTGTTTTCCGTTCTCATCCACTACAAAAACTCTGGGAATTCTTATATATTCATTTACCCTGTATCTGGGTCGTTGAGGCTTAATCGGTCTTTTATTGTAGCGTCTTCGCATTTTTTGGGTAATTAGTAACTGGTAATCAGTAACTAGTAATTGTTATTTATTTAGCAATCCGTTTTCACTAGTTACGAGTTACTAGTTACGGATTACTGATTTGTGGAGCTGGCGGGATTTGAACCCACGTCCAGAATTGGCCTTAAAAACCTTTCTACAAGCTTAGTTTATTTTCATTCCATTGCAAAATGGAAATTTAAATCGATAAATATAAAATAAACAAAAGTTTATCGATCGATTTCTCGATTAGCTTTGCGGACTATTCGAGAACGTCATAATCCGCTATCCCAGTGATTGGCACCGAGGTTCGCTTACCGGGAGTAGGCGATTCGATGGCTGTCGCAATATTAGGCAACAGCTGTGGCAAAAGATGGTGCAAATGCGCGAGCAATTGCGTCTTTGGCCTTAGATACTAAGTTTGCACTTATGAATCTTGCAACTTAAGTTTTACGACTTTGACTTGCGCCGGTCGGCTTGCTTGGTTTTTAAAGTTCAAGCTGTCGAAACTAAACAGCCCCGCCCGCAATGCTTAAAAAGTATTGTAAGCGGGAATGTTTATCTTGATTTCATGGTTCTATTAAGCCTTATTTTTGATTCTCTATCCTTGATATTTTCTCTCTTGTCGTACTTCTTTTTACCACGACCAACACCAAACTCTAGCTTTATGAGTCTTTTCTTAGTATAAACCCGAATCGGCACCATTGTCAAGCCTTCAGAGCGGCTTTTTCCCAGTAATTTCTTGATTTCCGACTTATTTAGGAGCAATTTTCTTGATTTTGTGGGATCATAATTTTTTAATTCTCCGGCAAACTTGTATTTCGGTATAGTGGCGTTTGTGAGGTAAAATTCTCCATCTTTTATCGTGACAAAACTTCCTTTTAGGCTGATATGTCCGGTCTTTACCGATTTAACTTCCTGTCCGCTCAAGACTAAACCGGCCTCATATTTGTCTTTGAGGTCGTAATCAAACTTTGCTCGCTTGTTTACTGCTAGTGTTTTCATATAATAAAGTATAAGGTAGTAAGTAGTAAGTAGCAAGTAGTCTTGCATTTATGGGTATTTCTGGTAAAATAAATTTACAAATTCAAAACTCTTTGACGGTGGCAATCACTGCCGGATTCTCTTATGAGAAAGGGTGCGGGAAGAAATTTAATTACGTAATTAATTACATATTTAATTGCGTAATTCTAGAATAGAACTCGCCGGAAAGATGTTCGTAAACATCAAAAGGAAGGGTAGGAAGCAGTAGGTAGGAAGTATGAAGCACAGGCTTAATACTTAATACTTAATAATACTTTCTACTGAATTAAGGTGGTACCACGCCGATTGCGTCCTTAAGCATTATATGTTTAAGGTTTTTTATTTTTCAAATATAAAATTTATGTCTGATTTTAAAAAAGTCCAATCAAATCAAAATTTTCCTGAAATGGAGAACGAAGTGATTAAATTTTGGGAAGAGAATAAAATTTTCGAAAAATCTTTGGAATCAAGGAAAGGTTCCAAGGAGTATGCTTTTTACGATGGGCCTCCCTTTGCAACGGGGACCCCTCATTATGGACACTTGGTCGGAAGCATAATGAAAGATGTGGTGCCGAGATACTGGACGATGCGCGGATATTATGTGGAGAGAAAGTGGGGGTGGGATTGCCATGGCCTTCCGATTGAAAACATCGTTGAAAAGGAATTGGGATCCAAAAAAAAGAAAGACATTGAGGTCATGGGAGTGGATAAATTCAATGAATTGTGCCGGAGCAAAGTTTTGTTTTATGTCGATGAATGGAAAAAAGTTATCAAGAGACTTGGTCGCTGGGCGGACATGGAAAATCCTTACAAAACTATGGATCTGGATTATATGGAAAGCGTCTGGTGGGTTTTTAAAGAACTTTATGATAAAGATCTTATTTATGAAGGATATCGATCAATGCACATCTGTACTCGCTGTGAAACTACGCTTTCCCAGCAAGAAGTGGCGGAGGGATATCAGGACATAAAGGATCTGTCGGCTATAGCTAAATTTGAGTTGCTCTCTACGAATTACGAATCTGATACGAATGTACGAATTACGGATGATGAAAAAACATATATCTTGGCGTGGACGACGACCCCGTGGACGCTTATTGGAAATGTGGCTTTGGCTGTGGGTGAAGATGTTGATTATTGCAAAGTCAAAAGTCAAAAGTCAAAAGTCAAAAGTGCAACTGAAAATTTAAAACTCAAAAAAGGTGAATCATACATTCTAGCTAAAGATAGATTGGGTGAGATTTTAAAGGATGAAGAATATGAGATTGTCGAAGAGTTCAAAGGGAAAGATTTGGTCGGCAAAGAATACAAACCGCTTTTCGATTATTATCAGGGAAAAGGATTGGACAATGAAGAAAACGGATGGAAGATCTATCCGGCGGATTTTGTGACTACGGAAGAGGGGACGGGCGTGGTGCATATCGCGCCGGCGTTCGGCGAAGACGACTTAAGGCTCGGAGAAAAATACAAACTGCCGTTCGTCCAGCACGTGGGACTTGATGGAGTTATAAAGGATGAAGCTAAGGATTTTGCGGGACTGTCTGTTAAGCCCTCCTTCGCTGAAGCTTCGGCGGGTAAAAAAGAAAAGGATTCTCATCAGAAGACCGATATTGAAGTTATCAAATATCTGGCGCACAATAATTTGCTTTTTGCCAAAGAAAAATACGAGCATAGCTACCCGCACTGCTGGAGATGCGATACCCCGCTCATTAATTATGCAACAAGTTCTTGGTTTGTAGCAGTGGAAAAAATAAAAGAAAAAGCCTTGGAATTAGCCAAAGAAATAAATTGGTCTCCGTCTCATATGAAGAAGGGGCGATTCGGCAATTGGCTTGAGGGAGCGCGCGATTGGTC
>JAQVJM010000008.1:0-11215 GCA_028695135.1 Candidatus Moraniibacteriota bacterium
ATAAGCTTCTAAGGCTTTCGGATCATAGGACTCAAGCAATTTTTTAAACGCTTCTTCTTCACCGCTCAATTTTGGCTTATCATTTTCCGGATTGACTCCTTTCTCCATATTTTCCATAATTTTATATAAAAATAATTTTTTAATAATCCCTAAGTTTTCCCAAACTTTTCTGGTTCCTGATCTTTTCCAGGGCTTTGGCTTCGATCTGCCTGATCCTTTCACGAGTTACGCCGAACTCCTGGCCCACTTCTTCCAAAGTGTGCGTCACTCCGTCTTCCAGACCGAATCTGATTTTAAGAATTCTTTGCTCTCTCGGACTGAGCTCCTCGAGGACTTCTCCCACGTGCTTTTTGAGAAGCGTCCGGGAAGCGGTCTGATCCGGCATGATCGTCTCCGTGTCCTCGATGAAATCCCCCAGGACGCTGTCGTCGTCGCTGTCTCCGATGGAAGTTTCCAGAGAAACCGTTTCTTGGGAAATTTTTTGGATATGGCGGATCTTGTCAACTTCCAGCCCCATTTCGGCGGAAATTTCCTCCGCCAGAGGCTCCCGCCCCAGCTCCTGCACCAATTGCCTCACTATCTGGGTATATTTGTTTATCGTTTCCACCATATGGACCGGAATCCTTATGGTTCTTGACTGGTCGGCCAAGGCTCTTGTTATCGCCTGGCGGATCCACCAGGTGGCGTAAGTGGAAAACTTATATCCCCTATGATAATCGAATTTTTCCACCGCACGGAAAAGGCCGATGTTTCCCTCTTGGATGAGATCCAAAAGGGAAAGATTATTGGAACGTCCGACATATTTTTTGGCGATGCTCACCACTAGCCTGAGATTGGCTTCCGTGAGCTGTTGTTTGGCTCTCGGATCTCCTTTTTCGATAAGCTTGGCCAGCCGTACTTCTTCGTCAGCGCTGAGCAACGGAACCTTGCCTATCTCCCTCAGATACATCTGCACGGAATCGTTATAATTGGGCTCGACATCTTCTCTGGCTTGTTCCTTGGGCGCACGCTTCTCTTTTTCGAAATCTTTGGCGATTTTTTCAGTTTCATTCTTTATGACTTCTCCTGAGCTCATTATCTTGATTCCCCCGGTTTCAAGCCTCTCATAAAGATCTTCCAATTCGTCTATATTTTTTTCCACATCAGGAAGAGCGTGGATTATTTCATCTTCCGTTATAAAACCCCTCTGCTTTCCTCTCAGAACCAGTTCGTCTATTATGTTCTTTTTTTCTTCCCTAGTGACCCTCTTCTTTTTAGGAGAAACCTTTTGGAAAACTTTTTTCTTTGCGGAAGTTTTTTTCACAGAAGCTTTTTTTCCGGAAGGCTTTCTCTTGGTAGATTTTCTCACAGCCCTCTTTTTCAGTCCGGAAGCCTTTTTCCTTTTTTCCGGCTTTCTGGTCTTTTTGGCGCTTCTTTTTTTGGAGGGAATTCTCCGCTTGGTCTTTTTATTTGTTGCTCTCCGCGCTTTTTTGGGCGCTTTTTTTTTGGAAGCCGTTTTTTTTCTGTTGCTTTTTTTCTTAGCTTTAGCCATTTTTTTAAAAAGAAAGTTAAAATACAAACAATCAGGCGCGATCTGACTCGCCCCTTTTTCAAATTATATCTTACACTATTTTTTCCATAAAAACAAACGATTTATCAATTATTCTCTCAACCGCGGAAGTTCCGCCAGCTCTTTCGTAAGCCTTTTCGCCTCTTCCTTATCCCCCGTCTCTTCAGCTTTCCTGATACATTCAACTATTTCTTTGATCTGCGATTTGGAAATTTCTTTCTTCAGTTCGGAAAAATAACTGTCGATCAGCTTCATTTTTTCCTCAAAAGAAGGAAATTCTTCCCCTTTTTCGGTATTTTCGAAATATATTTTCCTCAAGAAAGATTTCTGACTCAAATCTTCTATTTTTTCAAACAGCTTGTTGAAGCTGAAGCCGGCATCGGCTCCTTTGGTGACGATAATATCTTTTATCTTTTGATTCGAGAAAAATTTATCAATTTCTTCTTCATATTTTTCCAAAGATTTTTTCCAAACTTCGCTGTCGGAAATGAGGAAACCCATTATCTGTATCTGGATGTTGTTTTTCCTGTCCTGGACGATAGGCGCTCCGATGCGCTCTTCCGGGCCGGCATCGCTTTTTCTCCGGGGATATTCCGACTTGCCAAAAGAGTCAAAAAGGACTTTCTCGGAAACATCCAGCTTTTCGGAAATTTTTCTTATCCAATGTTCTTTTTCCACCTTGTTGGAAAAACTTGAAACCAGACCTTCCAACTCTTTGATTATTTTTTTCTTTCCGCTTATGCTGTCTTTGCCATATTCGGAAACAAGCTTATTGATAAAATAATCCATAACCGGAAAAGAGTTTTCCACGGATTTCAGAAAACCTGGCGCGTCTTTTCTCGCCGCATCAGCGGCATCTTTGCCGGTTTTTATCTCCACGATGGAAACGTCCATCTCTTTGCCGAAAGCCAGTTCGGCGCTCCTCTTGGCCGCCTTCTGTCCGGCTTCGTCCATATCAAAGAACATCTTTATATTTCCGGTGTATCTTTTTATTATGTTTAGCTGTTCCGAGGTAAGGGCCGTTCCCGAAACAGCAACAACGTTTTTTATCCCGGCCTGCCATGAAGCGATCACGTCCATATTGCCTTCCACAAGAAGGACCCAGTCCTTGCTTCTTATTTCCATTTTAGCTTTGTCTATGCCGTAAAGAGCGCTGCTTTTATGATAAGCTTCAGTTTCCGGAGTATTTACGTATTTTGCCTGCGATTCATCTCCTCCGGGAGCCACCCGGGCTGAAAAGCCTACTATTCTTCCTGAGATATCCGCTATGGGAAAAATTATTCTGTCGCGAAAACGATCGTAATAGCCGGAATTTTGATTTTTTTGTTCAGAGTTTTTTTCTACCAATAAACCGGTTTTCAAAATATCTTCAAGCTCATAGCCGCGACCGGTTAAAAATTCCAACAAATTTTTCCATCCCTCAGGAGCGTATCCCAATCTGAATTCCTTTATCGATCCATCCCCGATTCCCCTGTCTTTGAGATAAGGAAGAGCATTTTTCCTCCCTTCGCCCTCCCAAAGCTGTTTTTCATAAAATTTGGTTGATATTTCCAATATCTCCCAGATCCTGTTTTTGGCCTCCTGGGACATTCCCTTTTTTCCCGAATATCTGGGGATTTCCACGCCTGTTCTTTGCGCCAGATCTTTCAAGGCCTCTTTAAAATCGACTCCTTCTATTTCCATCAAAAAATCAAAAGCGTCTCCTCCTTTTCCGCATCCGAAACAATGCCAGAATTGCTTGTCTTCACTCACCGAAAAAGACGGCGTTTTTTCATTATGAAAAGGGCAACGCGCTTTCCAGTTGGCGCCGGCTTTCTGCAATCGGACATATTCGCCAATGAGATCGACTATGTTGAGCCTGGATTTGATTTCATCTGTTGCTGTTCCCATATATTAAAATTTTCAAAAAGAATGGCGGATATTTTTGTTGTGATAATGATAGCACAATAAAAATATCAGTCCACTGTTTCGAACTCATCCGCCGATAATCACTTTCACCCGAAACGGATATCGGGGGATCCTGTCAGCAAGAAAGCTGGGAGATATAGAAGCGTCTATTTTTTGCAATTCGGGATGCTCTTTCATAAAACTATCGACTTCCTCCTGGTTCATTCCCAACAGCTCTTGTTCTATTTTTCCCGCGTCTATCTCCGCTTCCAAAATAACATCCACTACGAGCTTGATTTCAAAATAATTTTCAGAAAAATTATTTTTGATATCGCCGAAATTTTTCTCCGCTTTTACCAACTTGACGGGAAAATCCTGTCGGGGCATATTTTGAGCTATGTAATCGCCTATCTTATTGTCCAATTCTCCGTAAGAAAAAGTCAACAACTTGGCTCTCGCTTTTATCTGATATTCGAAATTTTCCGCTATCGAATCGGCTTCGGGAAAAGAAGCTGAATCCAAAACTTCGTATTCTATCGCTTCCTCGGAAAAGAAGTTTTTATCTCCCGCCTTATTTCTTATCTTTTGCGCCAAAAGAGATTTTATTTCTTTCAAGGTTTCTTCTTCGGCTTTATCTATGTCAGCCTGGGAAACTGCCTTCAGATCAGAACCGCCTTCTCCTCCGCCTTTCATCTTTTCTTCCGACTTAGCGCTGAATTTGTCATATTTAGGGCTCCCTTCGAATCCCGGAATTTTAAAACTGGAAGGATCTATATTGTAGCCTTCCCCGGGCTGATCGGCTATCACCTCGGCTTTTATTTCTCCGGAAATATTGTTTCCATTCTCCACCTTCATTCCCGGAACAGTTACATTTTTGGTCAATCTAAAAATCTTTCCGTCTTCGGTTTCGAACCTCGTTGTCGCCACCAATATCTGGCTAGCTTCGCTGAAATTGTTGTAAATAATTATGGTTCCTCTAGCCTTATTGCTGGCCGAAGCTTTTTGGCCGGTAGCCTGATAAGACAGCGAGGCAACATCTTCCTCTTCGATCAAAACCGGCTTTAGAATTATCAGTCCGGAAGAATTTTCATCAGACAAAGATTCTCCAGCCTTAACGGTTAGGTTGATATTCCTCTGAATTTTTTTGGGGATAATGCTTATTTCAGCTTTGGGCAGGAACATATAGGAAAAAATTCCCGCCAGCAAAATTATTAGCAAGAAAGAGAAAATCAATAGAAACTTTTTCGCCCCACTTTTCATCCTGACGTGATTTTCTTTTCTCGCAGGAAGCGGATCGGATATTTTTTCCGCGAATAAATCAGAAAATTCTTCCCTTTTCTCTTCCTTAAAATCAAAATCTTCTCTTTTAATTTCCCGATCCTTCTTCCGGGCAGGAGTGGCGACAGGAGGCATATCTTCCGTAGCCGCGTATTCGCTATCTCCCAAATTCCTCAGCCTGTCGCGCTTCTTCAGAGCTGTTTCGTTTTCATCTTCATAATTTTTGAAATTTTCCGGACCTTTTCCATCCACAATCATAGCTTGGTTGATGTTGGATTCCTGAGAATTTTTCAATTCATCGAGCGTGCTTTTGACCGGAAAACCGGCTTTTCTGGCCATTGCCAAACCGCGCTCATCCTGAGTCACTATAAGAATTTTCTTTTTCAGTGCGTCCATTTCCTTTTTTATGAGCCTTAGACTCACAGAGCTCTGGAGTATCATGGCTCTTTGTGCCACTACCAGCACATTATACTGGGAGGTTGATTTTTTGAGACGGCCGATGACAGAATTCACCTCTTCGTCGGAATCGACATAAAAAGTCTGATGCATATTTTTAAAAAAATTAAAAATTAAAAATTCAAAGTCCAAAACTCTCTATTCGATCTGTCAACTTTGCATTTTTAACTTTGCATTTTTAATTATTTATATTCCACCTTTCCCATGGCTCTTTTGAGTATCCCGGCCAGAACCTTTTCTTCATTGACAAGATCCAAAATAAGACTGGCCAGTCCCATCGGAGTGACATCCTGGGTGCTGTTAAGAGTTCCAGTTTTGTCCACTATGCTCACTACATCACTAGGACGCAAAAAAGATATTTTAGGAGAATCCACAAAAGCCAGCTTGCCAAGCCATCCCTGAGAAGAAAGCGCTTTTTTTATCCCCGGAAGTCCCGATCCTCCTCCGCACATCAGTATTTTTGTCGGCAGAAGGTCGCTCTGGGAAAACTCGGATAATGCCAGCTCCACTCCGCTCAGCCAGATCCGGCAATCGTCCTCAAAAAATTTTTCTATTTTCCGGCTGTCTGCTTCATTCAGCCTTCCCATAGAATATCTTATTTTTATGTTTTCCGCTCTTTCAAAATCGATCCTAAGCTCCTGAGCCAGCCTCTTGGTGAAAGCTCTTCCTCCCAGGGCGAACATCTTGGTTCCTTCCAGTCCGCCGTTTCTCACGACAGCGATATCAGTCGTTCCTCCTCCGACATCGATAAAAATGGCGTTAAAATTCAGATCTCCCTCAAAATCCACGCTACGCGCCACCGCATAAGGTTCGGCCGCGATACTAACCAATCCGATACCCAATTCGTTGACTATGGTTTCTATGGCTCCCAGATGGATAGTGGGGGCATAAGCGTTAAAAACGCTTATGGAAACATTGTGCCCCTGGAATCCCAGAGGATTATTTATCCTGTATCCGTCTATCCGGACATCCGAAATGGCCGCGTTGATTAATTTTATATCTATATTGCTTT
Organism: Candidatus Moraniibacteriota bacterium; assembly: GCA_028695135.1. Taxonomy (GTDB): domain Bacteria; phylum Patescibacteriota; class Minisyncoccia; order Moranbacterales; family UBA9337; genus STE-63. Next base: position 6,183 of record JAQVJM010000008.1, read on the forward strand.
GTCCGGTTTCCCAGGAAATTTGGTTCTGAATCCTCTCATAGGCTTTTTGCTGGACCTTTTGGATGATATTTTTCAATTCTGGGAGTCCTATTTCTATGTCGGATTTCGCCCTTTCATAATGAACGGTAGTGGTAGTGCCTTTAACCAGCTCTCCAGCAATTCCGACAATGGCGTGCTTTATATGCTTCACTCCCGCCTTTTTCTTGGCCATGTCTATCGCCGCCCTGGCGGTTTCGATAACTCCGGAGATATCGGAAACCGCTCCGCTTTGCATATTGCCTATTCTCTGCCTGACTTTCCCCGATCCGATCACGATGCCTCTGTTATTATCGCCGTCCACTTTTAAAACAATGGCCTTGATAACTTCGGTTCCGATATCGAGAGCTACCACCAGCCCGAGTCTTTTTTTTCCAGAAAAAATTTTAGATATTAAGCCCATAAAAGATAAAAGGTTTTCTAAATCAAATCTTCGGTTTTTATATTTTTAATCCTTTCCGTTATTTCTTCCTTTCTTATCAATCCTTCCTTGGCTCCGTAAAACATTATCACGCTAGTGCTATTAGCCATCCCCCATTTTAGAGAATCCCTGACGCTTTTTCCCGAAAGGATTCCCGCCAAAAAACCGCTGGAAAAAGCATCACCGGCTCCCAGAGAATCAACCGGATTATCCACGACAACTTTGGAAAAAATGATCTCACTACCGTCATTTACCCAAGCTCCTTTTCTACCATCCGTCAAAGCCACTACCTTGGGTCCCATTTCTTTGAGTTTTCCGATAAGAAATACCTCGTCGTTGAGGCTTTTGTTCTCCTCGTCATTTATTTCGGACATCATAACTTCAATGGCTTCGTCCTTGTTCAAGACTAATATTTCTGAATTTTCTATCACTTCGATCACCTTTGCGGGATTGTCTTTTATGTTTCTCTGACCCGGATTAAGTATTATCTTGGCTTTGCTTTTTTTCGCCGCCTCCATAATCTTGTCCAGATGGGATTTCCAGTCTCCGTTGAGAGCACTTATAAAAATATTCTCCGCTCCTGATAATTTATCAACATCTATCTCCAGGCGATCATTAGCCTCCCTGTTAAAAAATACTATGTGATCTTTGCTTTTTTCATCCACGATTATCGATGATATGTCACTGATGCATTTTTCATCCACTTGCAAAAAGTCTGTTTTCACCCCTTCTTTTTTCAATTCTTCCGTAATCCATTCTCCTGTCTTATCGTTTCCTATTCTGGAGTAGCAAGACGTATCCACCCCCAGCCTCGCCAGACCCTGAGCCACGTTGGCGGCGCATCCTCCCGGCGCTTCGACGATTTTTTCAACCTGATATTTGGCTCCCAGCTCAAAAGCTATTTTTTCCTGGGAATCCAGTTCCTCCGGCGTTTCGATAATAACTCCTCCGGAAGTAGGGAAAAACATGTCTTTTGAAGAAGATCCTACGCATATTATTTTTCGCTTTGTCGTCTCTGCTTTTCCAATCATATAAATTTTAAAAAATTATTTATTACCCCCGGATTGATGGCATGAATAAATCTAAGGCCTCAGATTGTTTATACTATTAAGATTAATATTTACCAGATCGGGATTGATCACATTAAGGACCAGCCAAGCTACCATGACCGCCACCAAGCCGAAAAGGGCGTCTCCAATGACTTTTTTGGCCGTTTCCATCCTGGAATTGTTTCCCGCGGCGGTAAAATACATGAATCCTCCGATCGAAATCATGAGGAGAGCCGCTATTCCCACCGTCCAGACGGCAAACCTGTAAACCGCTCCCACATAGCCGGGAAAAGTGGTTTGATCGCCCTCAGGAGTTCCGGGGATAGGTTCAATAGGGACATATTCTTGAGCCAGGGAGTATTCGCTTACGAAAAGGAAGGCGATTGCCAGAAAAACAAGGGTTGGAATTATCGTTCTTAATTTTTCGCCGAAAAATTTCAGACGATTGACAAAATTGTTTTTTATCATATTTTTTAAAAAAAATTAAGGCTAGGAAGCGAGTTTCGTCCTCTCCATAATTTCTTTATTAACTATAGCAATATCCCGCCCGTATTTCAAACGGGAAAGTTCTCTCAGATGGCCGGCCATTTCCGAATTGCCCTCGCTAGGAGGATAAGTCCTTATATCAAAAGGACGAGTTGTTTCATTGTTTATGAGGAGCCTCACGAAGCCCTTGTAATTGTCAACGTTGACCAAATCTTTGGCGGAAAAAATCGGAGCGAATTGTTTTTCCAGGAATTCTGCGTCTTCCGGTCCGACTCTGAAAGAGCAAAGCGATCCCACGTTTCCAAAAACCGCCTTGGATATCTCCTCGCTGAGCTGGCCGATAAATTGGTGGGCGATTATTAGATTCAATCTGTATTTCCTGGCTTCGGAAAGTATCTGAGAGATGGAATCGGTAGTGACGTTTTGGAACTCGTCTATGTAGAGATAAAAATCTTTCCTGTCCTTTTCCGCCACATCGGTCCTGCCGAGCGCCGCCATCAATATTTTTCCCACCATCACCATTCCCAAAAGATGGCTGTTGATCTCTCCGACTTTTCCCTTGGACAGATTGATGAGTAAAATCTTTCCGGTATCCATAATCTCTCTTAAATTCAAAGCGCTTTTCTGTTGGGCGATTATCGGGCGCATCAAATCATTGGAAATAAAAGTAGTGAGCTTGGAAGTTATGTAAGGAACCATATTGGCAAGTGCGGCTTCTCCTCCCGCCTTTTCGGCTTCTTTTATCCAAAAATCTTTCACTACCGGATTATTGCAATGTTCCAGTTTCATCCTCCTGAAATCTTCGTCCGCCAGAACTTTGGGGATTTCCATCAAAGTCGAACCGGACTCCGGATGTTCCATCACCAGAAGCATCGCATTCCTGGCGTACTGTTCAAACATCGGCCCTCCGGTCTGCTTCAGATCGTAAAGCTTGTCGAATATGCTTATCATCTCGTTTATGACGAAACTTTTTTCCTCCGGACGGCTGTACTCAAGCATATTGAGCCCCAGAGGACGTTCACTGTCACTAGGATCGAATATTATCACATCCTCAGCCCTTTCTTTGGGTACGGCCGTCAAAATATCGGCGACAGCATCTCCGTGCGGATCGATGAAGCACACGCCTTTTCCGTTCCTGATATCTTGCTTGGCCATTTCCTGTAGAAAATTTGATTTTCCGACTCCGGTTTGTCCGATTGTGTAAAGATGCCTCCGTCTATCATTGTCCGAAAGTCTTATCTCGGTCTTCTTGCCCCTGTAATCGTTGTAACCCAGAAGCACTCCCTCGGCAGGGATATTTACCGGCGGAGCGGCGGAACCGGACTTGAGCCATTTTATATTCGGCGTCTCCGTAGTGGAAATGGGAAAATGGAAGATACTCGCAATCTCTTCCGAATTCAGTATGATCGAGTTTTCTTCCTCAAAATTCCTGAATATGTAATTATACGAGACTTCTTTGCTCTTTGCCCTTTTCTTCACCTTGAAATAATTTATTCCCGGATTTTCGAATTGGGAAAAGGCGTTCTCCATCTGAGCCAGAATTTCATCCGCTCTTTCCTGGGTATTGGCCGAGGCTACCAGCCTCAAGTTGACCTTGAATCCGGTCTTATTTGATTTTCCTTCAATGTTTTTAATAAGCTCCTGCTCCTCCGGAGTCAGCTGAATGTGCTTTTCTTCATGCGTCAAGCCGGTCTCTTTCTTGGAAGCCGGAGAAATCACCTCGGATATTCCCGACCCAAATTCTTTGCCTATCTTCCCCATAACGGAATTCGAATGGGCGTCTTTTAGCTGCTTGCCCTGTTGCATATTGTGAGCGATCGAGTGCCCGAGACTTCTCCATTCGTTTCCCGCCGGAACCAAAACTAACTGCAAAGAAGCTCCCTCCTCCTTGGTATTGAGCTTGCTCAAAGAGTTGGTTATCTCATTAAGAGGATCCACATCCATATGCTCATAAGTTTTTAAAGGCAAAGCATATTTGTTTTTCAAAACCAGAACCGCCGTCGCCGTCCGGCTCCGGGGAGAAAAAATGGTATACTCGGAAACTTTTTCTATCGAGGCATTGGGGAAATAGCTGTGGATCTGTTTTTCAATGGTTTCCCTGAATTTTTTGGGAATCGCCACATAGAAAAATATCTCCTCGCTATTGGAAGGATTGGAAATTTCCAAAGAAATATACGGCGGGTCATAAAACATTCTCTGAAAAAAGCTCCTGTCCATCCTTAACTTCGACAAAGTGACCAGGAGCTGCTCCATGGCTCCGATCTCTTCCTTCCATTGCTCGACTTCTTTTACACCCGGAGAATCATTCTTTTCCGCTTTTGCCACTCGGATGATTTCCAGATCCATATTCATGGAATAATTTATCTGGGCGCGAAAACGGAAAAAGCTTCTCATTACCAGAAGCACTCCGCTGATGAGCGAAGACATGGCCAGTAGAATTATAAGGGGTATTAAGATTATATTTAAATCAAACATACAAGTCTTTACAAAATACTAATTGGTCAATTATGCAATTCAAAATTCGCTTGTCTTCATATTTATTTTTTAATTTTTAAATTCGGCATTTTTTACATTTTGAATCTTGAATCTTTAATCAATTTATTATTCCTTTTTCCTTCAAAGCATCGTGCAATTCATCAGAAATGAGCTTATCGTGAAACATATCGAGAACATAATTGTCTTCCAGATGTTTGGCCACCTTGACCGCGTGGGTGATGCTTTTGTTCATAGCCAGATCGACCAGATGCTGTATCTGGCTGTCAGCATCCGTTTTTAAGGAAACATCTTTGGCATCACCTGCAATGCTGGCCTCGTCATCATCGGAAGTTTTTTTCACCTTTGATAATATTTTGGAGTAAGAATCATCCTTCTCCGCTGGAGATTTTTCTCCGGCTTTTTCCTTTTTTTCAATAACCGGAGATTCTTTTTCAGGTTTTTTTTCCTTGTCGATATCCTGTTTTTCTATATGGCCGAATTTTTCAGCTAAATCCATATCGCCTTCGTCTATCGGCTCCAGATTGGTCGTTTTTTCGTCAGACATA
>JAQVJM010000008.1:11315-24876 GCA_028695135.1 Candidatus Moraniibacteriota bacterium
CGGAGATTCTTTTTCAGGTTTTTTTTCCTTGTCGATATCCTGTTTTTCTATATGGCCGAATTTTTCAGCTAAATCCATATCGCCTTCGTCTATCGGCTCCAGATTGGTCGTTTTTTCGTCAGACATAATTTTTTGTTAAATTCGAAATCCGAAATCACAAACTCTAAACAAATCTTATAAGTTGTAAATTCAAATTTCAAAAATATTATATTTATTTAGTCTATTTTCAGGATTTGGTATTTAAATATTAGTGCTTGTTTAGGATTTATAATTTCGAATTTAGTGCTTTACAAATAATTCGAATTTCGAATTATTTGTTTGTCATCTCCTCCTTGAGCTCCGTCACCACTTTCTCCACCATTTTATCATAATCGTCAATCTTTTCATTCAGAAATTTTTCTATTTCATCGGCCTTCTTTCCTCCCTTGAGCATCGATTCGAAAGTTTTTCGGTCGCTATCGCTCAGCCTGTCGACGGTTTCGATAAAAATTTTTTTAAGGATGATCTCTCCTATCTTTATGAGGATCTCGTCCTGCTTTTCATCGGAAAGATTTTCCAACCCCAGTTCTTTTATTATTTCCTCTTTTATCTTATCTTGTGATTTTTTATTGGCCATAATATTTTGAATTAGATTATTTAAAAAATTAAAATTTTTTCTCTATCACACCGCCTCCCCGGGCGCCTTCAAATTCCTGAGGATATTTTTCACATCGGGAAGTTTTCCTCGCTCATAAGCCGACCTTATCATCCTAGAAGTCCAGTTTTGGACGCTTTCTCCTTCGACGCTGCTTATGCCGATTAGACCGCCCACTCTTTCTCTTGCCGCTCCTATTTTTCCATAAGGCACTTTTTCGATCGGTTTTTCCCTGATTTCCTTCCAGGCATCGACATCATCGTCGACCAGAAGCTTGCGGACTTCCAGAAGCTCTCCCTTGGAGACATCCCTGAGATAATCTTCATACGCCGAGTCCTCAAGCGCTTCGCCTCTTATATTGAGATTCTCCGTATCGACGCTTCTAAGAAATTCACTCACGGTCATATCTGGTTCCAGACCCGGCATATCGCTTTTCATATAAGACCTCAAAAAATTAGCCAGAGTCTCCTGCTTCTTGAATTCTGCAAACTCTCGTTCTCCGTCAGCAGGTAGGTCGAACCTAAAGCTGCTTGGACCTTTGAAATTTCCCGCACTCTTCTCATCCGGTATTTCAGTGACCAATTTCGAAACAGTCACATCGTTAATGGCGGCATATTCTCCGGGGGTGAATTCAAAAGCTTTGGCCAATCTCAACTCCTGTCTGGTCTGTTCCGCCGGACTTATTTCGGAAACAGATTCCGAATTTTCTTCAGGCTCCAAACCTTCTTCATTTCCGGCCAGGATCGGACCAGCCTCGCGCTCGGAAGGAATTTCATTTTTCCCTATAATTTCCGACCTGGCTCTTGAAACGTTTTCGCCGGAACTTTCAATCGAGGAGTTTTCCGGACTCGACGGCTCTTCGATTATTTTCTCCTCTTCCGCCCCGAAGGATCCTTCCGACTCGGACTGATATTCTCCGGATGGATTTTCTCCCAGTCGGAAAGGATCTTCCAGTTTCTCCAGCTTGATATCGGCCGGATCGGAAACATCCAACTCAATCTTTGAATCGATGGAAACCTTATTGATATCGTATCCTTCATTCTTTTCGGCAAATTCCTGGGCGATCAGATGAGCCCTTCTTCCCGCCCAGTCGTCTTCATTTAAAAATTTGTCTTCATTCCATCCCATTTTTCCCTCGGTGAATCTATCTTTATTGGCAAGGAGGAACCCCTTGATGGCTTTTTCTATGCTTCCTCCTTCTTCTATGGACAATATTTGCCTTCCTTCAAGCGACGGAACCTCCTCAAGGGCAGGCGCGATAATACTTTCACTGGAGTCAACCACCTCGATAGAGGCGCTTTCCCTGGGTCCGAATGACTTTAGGCTGTCTTCATTGAAATATCCCTTTCCTACACTCGGTCCGATATGAGAACCTGCGCTGGAGACTCCCGATGCTACGGCTTTTATCTTATCCGCATCTTCAGGCGCTCCTTTTTCCTCAACGGATTTTTCCGATTCTACTTTTGTCGATTCTTCCGATTCTGCTTTTTTTTCAGGAATGGGCGCGTGCGATTCGCCGAATTTCTCCTTGTAAGCCGCATCGTAAAATTCCCCCTTCCTGCTTGAAACCTGCCTGTCCCAATTCTTCTGAGCTTCGATGTTTCCGGCGTTTTCCTTCAAATATTTTTCGTAAGACTCTTGGCCATAGTCTTTTTCAAATTCTTTATAGGCCTCCGTATCAGTCAAATCGTTTTCTTCAAAATCAAGCCTGGCTTTATTAAATTCGACATTATCTCCCTTGAAAACCCAGCCCATAAGCTCACTTTGATATTTGTCGCTTTTGTCCCTGAAGTCTTCCATTTTGCCGGATTCCGGACTGCTTTCAGCTGACCTCGTGTTTTCATCAACAGTCCTGCTTTCTCCATCCTCAGACATGAGCTTATCGAATCTAAGCGCATTTTTGATAGAACTGTTTTCTTTATCGGTAAGAAGATCGGATGGCACTAATTTTCCCTCAATTTTATATGGAACACCGCCTCTCCATTCAACCTTAAGCTTATCCGTATCTTCTATACCCATTTTTTTAGCCAGATCCTCGGCCCTTTGAAGCTTTTCTTCGCTGATAGCATGACTTCCTTCCTTCTCGGCTAAGTCGGTAACAGTTTCCGTCTCAGAAGAAACTTCCGCATCCGAGAAATAGTCATAGACGCCTCTCATCGCATCCGCTATTATATAGCCTCCCGCAAAAAATGCCGCGTTCCTCTTTACCGCTTTTGTTATGGCTTTTTTCCATCTTTCCTTATTCTTTATTTCCTCTTCCCTTTTTTCAAAGGTATCCAATGAAGATTTCAGATCGGACTCAAATATGCTTTTTACCGCCTCTGCGAATTCATTGTTCGTATTTTTTCCGATTATATTTATCTTTTCTCCGATATCGGCTTTTTCCGCTTCCTCTTTTTTCTTTTTCTCTTCTCCATATTCTTCATCCATCTTTTTCTTGTTCTCCCAAGAAGCGGAAGCGGTCGAGGTCGCCAACAGAAATGACCTGATAAACCAGTAAGGCGCTCCGGTCGTTTTGAGCGCGTGAGAAAGACCTACAGCAAAGGCCATTCCTCCCCCGGCTCCTCCTCCGATTTTCAGTATCTTTGAGTCCGTCCTTTCGGATATGAATTTAGACACTTTATTGGAAGCATAGGAGGAGATTTTTTTATATCCCTCTAAATAAGTTTTGGAAATATCTCCCAAAGTTTCTTTCGTCCACTCCAGCTTGGGATTTTCAGCGCATCTAATCCTGAGCCTTTCATCTTCAAGATTTAATTTTTCCATAATCTTGAGATGATAAAGGACTATCTCCCGATCCCCCTTATCTTTTACTTCTGTTTCCGATATGGCGGAAATGTAATTTTGCAAGTCTTTTTCGTATCCTTCCCTGAAATTTTTCAATTCTTCGTTCGCGTTTCCCAAATCGATATTTTTTCTGAAAAATTTGAACAAGGATCTTCCCGCTTTGTTTGTCTTATGCTCTTTTTGCAGATAATCCTCTCTGGATCTTTCCAGCTTTTCGCTCAGCTTTTTCAATTTTTCATCAATATTTTCCGCTTCGACATCTCTTCCTTCATCCTCATTTCCTTCCCCGGAGGCTTCCGGAATTTTTTCCGCATATTTCGTGCCGAAAAACTCGCCGTCTCTGGGCAACGGCTCCGCCCGCGCAGACCTTTTTTCAGTCCCCTTTTTACCTACTTTTTTCGAATCTGAATGGTCTACATCGGAAAATCCCTTATGGCTTTTATCTTTTTTGGAGCTTTTTCTCTTGCTATTTTTAGGTTTTTTATTTTCAGCGCTTCCATCTCCTTCAATATCTTTGAACATTGCATCAAAATCGCTATCGAAATCTTTCGCCGCGTTATCCCAATCTTCTTGATTGCTTGGATCCAGTTTTTTGTTTTTTTCCACCATATTTTAGAATTTGTCCTTGATTTTTTCTACAATAACTTCGGCAACATCCTCCTCTTTGCCTCTGAAAATGTTATAAGATTTAAATTTATCCATTAAAAACTTCACGGCTTGGGTTTCCAGAAATCCTTTCAGCCTTTTTTTCGGAAAGTTGTCAAAATCAAAATCGTTTTTTTGTTTTTCGATGAAAGCGGCTACTATCTTCTCGGAGCCTTCCATAATTTTTTTCTCCTTCTCGCTGAATCCCACCTCCACATCGACTTCCACATCCAAATCGCCGCCTTCTCCCGCCGTTCCGGCATCTTCGGAATCGCCGGAACCGGATTCCTCATCATCCGTAGAGGCTTCTATAGAGGCCTCTACGGTATCCTCTATTATTTCTCCGGCATCTTCTTTCTTCTCATCTTCTCCCGCAGGCTCTTCCTTTTTATATCCTTCTTTCCTCATTTCCAAAAACTCTTTCGACGTTATAAGTTTTTCTTCTCCGTCTTCCGTGATTATCTTTATCCTGTCTTTTGATCTTGTCTCTCCCGGTATCATTCCGACCAGCAGAAAACTTTTTTCGGCATAAGTATGGAAATCTTCTTTGTATAAGACATAGTCCACATTTTCTCCGTATCTTTTCGTGAAAGAATCTTTCCTTTTTTTCTGCGCTTCCGACAATTCTCCCGCTTCCGCGCTCCTGGCCTTCGCCGTTTCTTCCTCCGGCTTTCCGACGCCGGATTTATCCACCTTTTCCTTTTTAAAATTATCAAACTCTTTGGCAAGATCCATTTTCAAAAAACCGTCAAGCTTGAATTTTATTTCTTTCAGCTCTCCGGCAGGAATATCCTCTCGGTCCAGCTTGTCCATGCTTTCAAGTATTGCATTTCTGATTTTTTTCCTGAAACTTATCATATCCGGATCGGCATTTTGCGACGCGGTCTCCGCCAAGAAGTCCATAAATTTTTTATTGGCATTTTCCAAGCTTGCCAGCGCATCGTCTTTGCGCTCATCAATTCCGGCTTCCCTTTTAAAGCCCTTTTTTACAATCTCTCGGAACATATCAATCGTATATCTGTGCTCTTTTCCTTTTTTATCATTATCCTTAATTTTAACTATATCCTTTTTATTGATCCCATCACCGGGAATAAGCTCCACCAATGTAAAGCTGAGGGCGCCCTTTCCCTTCCCTTTGCTATAAACAGTGTTCGTCATTCCGAATTCTTTCTCAAATTCAGCTTTTCTTCTTTCTTTTTCTTCATTTTTCGATTTCTCAAACTCTTCAACACTAATACCCCTTTTAAATCCATTTTCTTCTATTGAATCAAAAAACCAGCTAACATGCTTTGATTCCTTTTTTTTACCTCCAAATATAACCTCAACTCTATCATTCTTTCTTTCATCTCCGGGAATAAGTCCGACCAATGTAAATCTGATAGTTTTTCCGCCATCTTCTTTCTCATAAATAACATTTGCGCCGTATCTGCTTTCAAAACTTTTCTTTCTTTTTTCCTTTTCTTCTTCCATCTTTATTCCAATTTCAATATCTTTTGTTTTTTTATTATTTTCTTCAATAATATCGGACTCATGACTGGCAACTATTCTCTTTTTCTGTTTAGCGCCTCCATCTTTAGCATCCTCCGGAGCAGCGCTTTCTTTTTTTTCAGATGATCCATTTTCTTCCTCTTTAATAGCCTCTCCGAGGATTTCCTTGAGAATATCTATCGTCTTTTTGGGTTTTCTCGGCTTTTTTTCCAAAAAATCAATCGCAAAAAAGGCTATGTCCGATTTTTTCAGTCCGTCTTCCGCTCCGCCTGCCGTAGTCAATATTTCCTTTCTATACTTCTCAAGCCTTTTTCTGTCCTTTTCGCTTTTGGAATATTTTTTGAATCTTTCATCCAAAAAAATTTCTCCGAGCATGCCGCTAGCTTTATCCAGATTTTCACTCTTGTCTTTTTCTTTAAGCCTGTTTGATGCCTCGGCTAAGGCCGCTCCGTTTCCATTCATCTCCCCCACTGTAGCCAACGGATCTAAATTTTTATTATTTCCTGCCATAAATAAAATGTGAGAAACTAGTTAATTTCTCTTAAATTATAACATATCTTTATCAAACCGACAAAAAATGCTAATATAATATCGGATACAATTGCTACGTGAAATAAAAATAAAAAATATATGAAAAACAAAATGTCTTCCTTCTGCGGAAAAATCAAAGAGACTAAATTTTTATACCTTACCGCCTTGATGCTGATCCTTATCATGGCTTTTTGGGTACGTATTCATAATATAGAAAACGCGCCATCGGGAGTTTACCCGGATGAGGCAGTAAATGGGATTGACGCCCTCAAGGCTCTCAAGAGCAGAAATTATGAATGGTTTTATCCGGATAACAACGGACGAGAGGGATTGTTTATGAACCTTATCGCTTTTTCTTTTTCCGTTTTCGGCGTAACTGTTTTAGGGCTAAAATTTCCCTCGATAGTTTTTGGCACCTTGTCTGTCTTGGGAACCTATCTTTTGACCAAGGAACTTTTTAGAAGCCGCAGAGCCGGACTATTGGCCGCTTTTTTTGTCGCTTTCTCTTTCTGGTCGATTAATTTTTCAAGAATCTCTTTCCGCGCGATAATGCTTCCTACGATCCTGACTTTTTCTTTCTATTATATATTTCTCGGACTCAGGACTTTTCGGGGATTTTCGATAAAAAGAGGAATCATCCTGAATTATTTTTATTTCGCCCTGGCCGGATTCATATTCGGCATCGGGCTCCACACTTATATAGCCTTCCGCATAGCTCCGGCCATATTGGCAGTTCTTTTCCTGGCGCTCTGGATTACAAAGAGAAATTTCATCCGCGACTATTGGAGCCAAGGGATCATATTTATCATCTTCGCTTTTGTCTCTATGTCTCCGATTCTTTTGACCTTCAATGCCCATCCGGAATACCTGACTTCCCGATCAGGCGACATCTCGGTCCTGTCTCCCGAAGTTAACCAAGGAAACCCCGTCAAGGCTCTGTCCAGAAGTCTTGCCTTAAGCATTTTTAAATACAATATCTGGGGCGACCAAAACTGGAGGCATAATTATCCTCCTTATCCGATACTTAATCCTATCTTGGGAGTTTCTTTTTTGGCGGGACTCATATATCTTATAGCCAAGTGGTTCCATCTTCTTTTTATCCGCCTCCGACAAGGAGTGAGGGACAGGAAATTTTATGTTTACAGCTTCATCCTGGCCTGGTTTTTTGCAATGCTCGCTCCCGAATTTATGACCGCCGAAGGATTGCCCCACGCCCTCAGATCCATCGGCACTCTGCCGGCAGCTTATATAATCGCCGTCATTCCCATACTCTGGCTCTTGGGAAAAAGAAACCGCTTTGACCACGGTTTTAAATTTGCAACTGTTTCCTTCGTCTTGATTCTAACGCTTTTAGTAGGTTTTTTTAACACGATTAAATATCATAATTTTTGGGCCGGAAACAAAAAACAATATGACTCTTTTGAGGGAAATCTTATGCAATTATCCGACTATCTGAAAACTCTGCCTGACGACAGTAAAAAAATAGTTATCGCCAGAAATATGCAGATCATACCGATAAAGCTTTTCAATTACGATATGCCGAATACTTTTTGGTCACATCCTGATTCTCTGAACAGCTTGCCCGAATTCTTCAAGCCCGATGAAAAAAAAGTTTTTATCCTCACGGAAAAAGAAATGTGGATGGCGGAAAAAATTATGGCCTTTTATCCCGGAACACAGCTCAAAAAATTCGAAGGAAAATTCGGCGAAGCCTTTTGGACGATAGAATAGTTCAAGCATCCAACAATCTAAAAATTTAACAATTTAACAATTTAAAAAATGAAGTACCTCCAAAAAAAATACAAAGCGATAATCTTTATCATCTCTGCCGTATTTTTAACAGTTTCCCTCATAAATGCCAACAACGATGCCGCTACTTTCGACGAAATAGCTCATATTCCGGCGGGATATTCCTATCTTACGGAAAATGAAATCAGGCTCAACCCCGAGCATCCGCCTCTGATTAAAAATTTATCCGCTATTCCTCTGCTTTTCATGGATCTGAATTTTGACACTTCCCAGCCTTTCTGGACCGGAGATTTGCCCAGAAAATGGGATGAGGGGCAATGGGCTGCCGGAAGGCATTTATTATGGGAAGCCGGAAATGATCCGGATAAGATTATTTTTTGGTCCAGAGTTCCGATAGTCCTCCTGTCTCTTCTGCTCGGCCTTTTCATATTCAAATGGACCAAGGAGATTGCCGGGGTGCTAGCCGGACTTCTGGCTTTCACTCTTTATTCTTTCGATCCCAATGTTTTGGGACACAACCATTATGTCACCACCGATATAGGGGTGATGGTTTTTTTGACTTTTTCTTTCTACTATTTCATCAGATTCATAAAGAATCCCACTTGGAAAAATTCTGTAATCGGAGGAATTTTTTTAGGACTTCTTCACTTGGCGAAATTTTCATCGATCCTGACTCTGCCCGTACTGGGACTGGTACTCGTCGCCTATCCGCTGTTTAAGAAATTAAAACCGAACAAGAGCCGGCTCAAGGAGTGGTTTATTTATATGGGACGGGGAATTACGGCTTTCATCATTTCTCTGGTTATGATCTGGTCTTTGTATGCGGTCAACACTTTTAACACTCCCCAAGACGTAATGGCCCAAGCCATTGACTTTAATTTTCCGGCTCACGATGAAAATATCAAGAATGTTTACACCCGCGATATCCTCCACTCGCTCAATGAAACTTCCCTTACCCGGCCGTTGGCGGAATACGGCATAGGCATGGGATATGTCTTCAGACGGGTTGCCGGAGGAAACGGAGCTTATTTCATGGGAGAAGTTTCCGACAGCGCTTTTGCCTCTTATTTCCCCACGGTATTCGTTCTCAAGGAAACAATTCCGCTTCTGATCTTGATACTTCTGACTTCGATATATACGATCTATCGGATCATTTCTTCAATTAAATTCGGATATAAAGAATTTTTTGAAGAAAATTTCAAAAGCTTTCTTAACTGGATGAGAACAGGAGTGACCCAGTATGTGCTTTTCGGATTCATCTTGCTCTATTCTTATCTGAGCATTACCGGAAATCTAAACATCGGCCTCCGCCACCTGTTCCCTATCTTCCCATTCATTTATATCTTGGTTGCCAAAAAGGTTCACGATTTTTTCAGAGAAACCCACAAGAGAAAACTTATGTTGCCGAAATACCTGCTGACCGGTCTGATTATCTGGATATTATTCGAGCCGATCGCAAGCTATCCTTACTATATGTCCTATTTCAACCAGTTTGCAGGCGGGCCGAAAAACGGATACCAATATGTGACTGATTCCAACGCCGACTGGGGGCAGGACCTGAAAAGGCTCAAATGGTTTTTAGAAGATCATCCCGAAATAGACAAGATCCGGGTGGATTATTTCGGCGGAGGAAATCCTTCTTATTATCTGGGAGAAAAATATATTCCTTGGTGGGACAGCAATCGTCCGATCGAGAAAGGATGGTATGCAGTTTCTACCAATTTCCTGCAGGGAAGCATCTACGAAACGCGCCTCAAAGAGGACGGAACGCCTAGGAAACCGGATGATGAATCATGGCGCTGGGTTTTGAACCATGAGCCGGAATATCAAATAGGCACTTCCATATTCATATACCGCGTGGAATAACTTGCGAAAAATCCGAATGGCGGATCGTGTTCTATCATTTACGCGTCTTTTATATAAAATAAATGTGTATCTTTAAAGATACACATTTATTTTTTTGATCTTGCCCGTTTTTTTGCCCCATACTTTTTTCAAGCGCTGGCGCCATCCTTTTTTTTGTCAACTTCTTCCACGACAGCGCTTTCTTTTTCGGATTCATCCTTGTTTTCACCTTCTTTTTCATCCAGAAGAGCTTCCTCTTCCCTGGCTCCGTCCCCTTTCATCCGGTAAAAGACTTTGTTCTCCGAACGCAGATCTATGTATTCAAGCTCATTGGCCTCTTTCAGCGTTATCTGCTTGCTCAATACCGTCTTTAAAATTTTGGCCGATTTTTCTATGGGGAAACCGCTGCTCAGATAGATATCCCATCCTCTGCTGGTCTGAACGATTACTTCTTCCGCTATCAAAGATTTCGACCTATATTCGCTGGATACGTCAACTCCGGCCGTATTTTCCAGCTCCTCCTTGGCGCTAAAAATAAAATCCACAAAATCGGAGCGGAGAACCTGCTCGCCTTCCTCGATACGCTTCCCGCTTTCATCGATCAGTTTTATCATATTGTTTTGAGCGGCCTCCGGAGAATCGAAATCCGCCCGAATATAAGAAAAACCATTTTTGTCGATAAAAAAACAATCCCCTTTAGAACACAGGACCAGGACCGAATCCCTTTCTTTCGCGTAGATTTTAAGCTTATCGGGAAATATCTTGTCCGTTCTTACATCTTCCAGTTTCTTGAATTTTTCCTCGACTTTATCGCTGAATCTCTCTTCCGCAACCAGTAAGATATTATTTTTCGGCACTATCCATAGATATTTCCCTTCCAGAATTTCTCGGATTTCGGATTCTGTTTCTTTATGATCCAAGGTTTCAAGTCCACTTATCTCAATCTCTGTAATTTCCAAAAATTTGGAAAAAATAAAGGAATAAAAAACCACTCCTAAAAATAACACCAGTAGAAAATCGAATATGACCGTTTTCTTGATCCTCATTTTCTTCGTTATCTTATCCTTCTGAGGATTGGACCAGTGATTTTTTATTTTTCTTCTCATAATACTTTAAAGATCCAAAAATAAGTTTTCTATTATCAACCGGCTGTTTAATCCGGGGTTTTTTATTTTTTTCGCGCATTCGTCTATCCTTTCTATCGCCTGGTAATATCTTTTTATCTTTTCTTTATTTTTTTCCAAATCGCTGAAAATCCGCACTCTCAAGAACCAGATCCAAAATTCAAAAGCCTTCGATGTCTTGGGAATATTTTTGGAATAATTTTCCGCCAGATCAAATCTGCTGACCAGATCCATGGAGCTTAAATCCTTGAAACTCTTGAGAAAAACTTCCTTCTCTTCCAATTCTTCCTCGCCTTTTATCAGCCTCTCCGCTTCCCCAGGCCTCCCCATGGAAAATATGGACAGTTTCTCCGCCTCTTTTTCGTCCATCTTTTCCGCAAAGCTTTTCCGGATATCGTCAAGCGCCACCAAATTGAAATTTAACTTTTGGCATCTGGATTTTATCGTATCCAAAACAGCGCCTTCTTCGTGAGTCACCAAGATTATAACCGCCGTTCCATTCGGTTCTTCCAATATTTTCAGAAGGGCGTTTTGCGCGGAAACGCTGAGATTATGAGCGCCGTCTATTATTAATATCCTGAATTTTCCGCTCAAGGGATAAAGGGAAAGCCTTTTTTGCACCTCTCTCACCCTTTCAATTTCTATTTTTTTTATCTTTACTATCCCTCTTTTTTCAGTCGTTTCCGGAGATAAAATTTCCACATTGGCATTATTGATTCTTTCGGCGCCATCGTCCCGGAAAAGCGTCTTCCTTCCCCTGTTCAAGGAATCGGCAAAAATTTCGGCGATGAAAAATTTGCCTA
Source organism: Candidatus Moraniibacteriota bacterium (assembly GCA_028695135.1). Lineage (GTDB taxonomy): Bacteria > Patescibacteriota > Minisyncoccia > Moranbacterales > UBA9337 > STE-63. The sequence continues at coordinate 22,922 of JAQVJM010000008.1, forward strand.
GGCTTTCCGGTCCGGAAAAAAGGTAGGCCTGGGGTATCTTTTCAGACCCCAAGATGCTCTCTAAGAAATTTATTTGTTTTTTATGGCCGATAATTTTCATAAGTAGTAAGTATTAGGTAGGAAGCAGAAAGTCGGAGGCAGAAGGTAAAAAATTATAAAATATTTTCAGCTTGCCATAAAAACAACATGCAGCTGCCTTACCACCTCACTAATTTACCATTTTGCTTGCTTTCGCCAATGATCCTCAAGATTTCTTCCTTAAATCTTTCCTCCGTAAACCTTTGCGCCTTTTCTCTTATTATGTCAGGATTATAATTTTTTTCATTTTCCATGAATCTCCTTACTCCGTCGGAAAGGACTTCGGGAATCTGCGCATCGAAAAATTCCCCCGTCACTCCTTCTTCGACCACCTCCCTGGCTCCCCCTTTCCTCAAAGCCACCACCGGGACTCCGTGGCTCATAGCCTCGACCATCGTTATTCCGAAATCGTCAACCGCGGGAAAAATCAGCGCCCGCGCTCCCTGATAATATTTTTTGATCTCCTCGTCGCTCTTCCAACCCAGCACTTTTATATTTTTTCCGGCTGTTCTCCTGAGATGGCTTTCTTGCTCCCCCTCGCCGATTATGACAAGCGGGAGATCCATCTTCTTGAAAGCTTCCACGGCCAGATCGGCTTTCTTATAAGCCGAAAGCCGCGAGACGACAAGAAAAAATTTGGAATTTGGTCCGCCACGGCGGAGGAATTTGGAATTTATTTCGGGTTTTGGGTTTCGGATTTCGGATTCAATGATTGCCGGCGGATAAACCACATCGCTTTTTCTCCTGTAATATTTTTTGATCCTTTCCCGGGTATACTTGGAATTGGCGATCAATATGTCCGGCCTTTGGGCCGCCTGGAAATCCCACACCCTCAGATAGTTGAGAAACAGCCTTTTGAAAAATCCTGGCTTTTTCCCGATGTCGCGGAAATAATCCTCCCTATAATCCCACAGAAATCTTGCCGGAGAATGGAGATAGGAAATATGGACGGTATTGAGCCGGGTAACAATGCCTTTGGTCCAAGCGCCCGATGAAGATATGACTAGATCGAAATCCCTGAGGTCGAAAGTTTCCGGCGCCGTGGGCAAAAAGGGCAAAAGATACCTTTTTCTTTTTCTCAAGAATTTGGGGAATCTCTGGAGAAAAGATGTCCGTATCTCCCTGCCTTCGAATCTGCCTCGCATCTTTTCCTTGTCATAAAGCAAAGTGTAAATCGGCGCGTCCGGAAAAATCCCGGCCAAAGACTCCAAAACTTTCTCCGCCCCTCCGTATTGGGTGAGAAAATCATGGACCAGAGCCACTTTTATATTGCCAGATTGTTTCATTGTTATTTTGTTAGGTTGTTATTTGCGTATTTCATAAGACAACTTCTCTTTTTAAGTTTAACATTATTTTTGGGACATTTTTATCGATTTTTGACCCTTTAATGGTACATCGCTTTAACAGTTTGAAAATATTGACTTTTTCCCGTTTTTATGCTATTATAGATAAACGTGTAGTACATTAAATTATAAACATCAAATAGCCTAGGAGGCCAAATTATGATGAGAAGGGAATTAACAAAGGGGGAATTTTTCTCCCTGGTGGCTATTATTTTCGCCACCATAGGGCTGATGGCATGGCGCTTCAGCGAGGACCAGATCCTTGCCGGCGCTAATCTGTTCGGCACATGGGCGCTTGCGCCCATCGGTGTCATCGGAGGGATTTTCATCCTGGGATGGATACCTTATTACTATCTATTGTATCTCCCCAGGAAGGCGCTTGGCTACGTCAAGCGCTGATGAAACCGCCCCTCCTGCCGGGAAATTCGCAAATTGTGGAAATCTTTCCACCAGCGAGTCTCCCGGTTTTTTATTTGTCAATTTCTATTCTCCCCCTCTCCCTTCGGGAGAGGGCTGGGGTGAGGGAAATTGCAA
>JAQVJM010000008.1:24976-28473 GCA_028695135.1 Candidatus Moraniibacteriota bacterium
CCCCTCCTGCCGGGAAATTCGCAAATTGTGGAAATCTTTCCACCAGCGAGTCTCCCGGTTTTTTATTTGTCAATTTCTATTCTCCCCCTCTCCCTTCGGGAGAGGGCTGGGGTGAGGGAAATTGCAAGCTAAAGAAAACAGTTTATTCTTCCATAATCGCAAGAGCCCTCATCCGCCTTCCAGGCACCTTCTCCCAAAGGGAGAAGGTGTATTTACTTATTGATATTTCACTATCTCATAAATTTATCCAAAACTTTTTCCGCTTCCTTGAGTTCATCAGGATTTCCGATCGGATGCCAGGCCCGGGCTTTCACGATTTTTATCGGATGATCTTTGGCCATTTTTGCCATCGTCTGCGGAAGCCCGAATTCCGTTCCGCTTACGGGAACCAGATCATAATCAAAAAAATTCTTATTCAGGATATAAAGCCCCGCATTGATGAGATTAGTGGGAGGATTCTGGGGCTTTTCCAAAATTTCCAGCAGATGTCCGTCATCGTTTATCTTGAACACTCCGAAATTCTGGGGATTATCGCTTTCAGCGGAGAGAATCGCCAGATCGTTGGCCAGAATTTCTCGAATGTCCTTGGGATGGTAGAGATCGTCCCCCATCATCACCATAAATTTATCTCCCAACATATCCCTGGCCGTATGGATAGCTCCGCCCGTCCCGTTAAGATTTTCTTGGATCGCGTATCTTATCTTTCTTCCCTGAAATTCGGATCCGAAATGTTCTTCTATCCGGCTCTTCTTATATCCCACCACGAAAACGATCTCCTTTATTTCCGGAGGAAGCGCCGTCAGCTTGTATTCCAAAATAGGCCTGCCTTTTATTTTGAGCATCGGCTTGGGAACATTATCCGTCAGATCCTTCATCCTGGTTCCTCTGCCGGCTGCAAGAATCACCGCTTGCATAAATTGATCATTAAACATTAAGCATTAAACATGGAGCATAAGACTAGAGTATAAAATATGGGAAATGGGAGCATTTAGCTTATAAATTGCTGACTGCTAACTATATTATTTTCTTTATCAACTTTTTCTTTTCTATTTCAGACAATTCCATGATAACTTTTGCCAAATTATCGGAGTCGTGGCGGATAAAGGATCTTGTGCTGGCGATAAAATCGTTTTTATTTTTAGAAACCCTTTTTTCAGAAAGAACATCGGCTTTTACTACCTTATAACTTCTTCTTATTCCTTTATCAGGATCGAATAACACAAGCGACCCCTTTCCTTCCTTTTCTTCATATATCTTGATCAACCCTCTGTCCGGATTTTTTGTGCCGGAAATCACATAACTGATCATATTTTTCCCGATATATTTATTTATTTCTCCGGCATAATCATCTAAATCGTAATTTTCTGTTTGACCTTTTTTATTGGTCAGATTGCAGACATAAATGATTACGGCTCTTGTTTTTTGAAGCGCTTCCGGTATGCCTTTGACCAAAAGATTCGGGATTATCGATCCGTAATGATCTCCGGGACCTATCACGACCATGTCGGCTTTCATTATCGAGTCGATCGCTTTTTTATAGGCCTTGGCATTCGGCTTTAGATAAACCTTTTCAATCCCGTATTTTCTGACATTCTTATTGTGGTCGAGCTGGCTTTCTCCTCTTATCAATTTTTTATTTTTAAGTTTTATGAATAAGTTCATTTTTTCTTCTGAAACCGGAACGACCGCGCCTCTTACTCTCAAAATCTCAGCCGCCTCTTCGGCGCCTTTGGAAAAACTGCCTTCTATCTTTTCAAGGGCTGACAATAATAAATTTCCAAAATTGTGCCCCTTAAGTCCGCCTCTTTCAAAACGATAATTCATGAGCTCTCGCAAAAGATCCGAGGAATCTGAAAGAGCTACTAAACACTGCCTCACATCTCCGGGCGGAAGTACTCCGAGTTCATCGCGCAATCTTCCCGTTGAACCCCCGTCATCGGCCATTGTCACTATGGCTGTTATATCGGCTGGATATTTTTTAAGGCCGGATAATAAATTAAAACTGCCCGTTCCCCCTCCGATGGTTACTATTTTCATAATGAATCTTTGAATTAAATCACAATACTGATTAACCTTCCTTTTACAAATATGACTTTCTTCGGTTCTTTGCTTTCCATGTATTTTTTAACTTTCTCGCTCTCAAGCGCAATCTTTTTAGCTTCTTCCTCGGAGATATCGGATGTCACATTGATCTTATCACGAACCTTTCCGTTTACCTGCACGGGCATTTCAATATTTTCGTCTTTTATCTTCTCCGGATCGAATTTCGGCCACTCGGACAAAAATATCGATTTCTTGTTTCCCAGAACTTCACTCCAAATTTCCTCGGCGATATGCGGAGCGAACGGAGAAAGCAAGATCAAGAATCTTTCCATAGCCGCTTTGGGAAGCTTTTCATATTTGGAAAATTCGTTGATAAAAATCATCATCTGGGAAACAGCCGTGTTAAAGTCGAAGCTCTCGATATCCTCCGTCACCTTTTTGATAGTCTTGTGAAGAATCGGGGGAAGCTCCTTGGGAATATCTCCGCATTTTCCTTGTCCGCACTCGAATAATTCCTTGTCTTGAAAAATATTCCAAACTTTTTCCAGAAATCTCCTCACTCCCGCCGCTCCATTGGTGCTCCAGGCGCAGCTCTGCGAAAATGGCCCCATAAACATTTCATATACCCTGAGAGAGTCAGCGCCGAAATCTTCCACGATATCGTCCGGATTGATGACATTTCCAAAACGCTTGCTCATCTTCCGGCCGTCTTCGGCCATGATGAGACCTACATGCTGGAGACGGGTAAAAGGTTCCTCATAATTTACCACTCCGATATCGTATAGGAATTTATGCCAGAACCTGGCATATATCAGATGCCTGGTGGCATGCTCCGCGCCTCCCACATAAAAGTCCACCGGAGACCAATATTTTTCTTTTTCCTTATCGACCAAAGCTTCGCTGTTTTTCGGATCGATGTATCTCAGATAATACCAGCTCGAACCCGCCCACTGGGGCATCGTATTGGTTTCTCTTTCGGCTTTTCCTCCGCATTTAGGACACTTGGTATTTACCCACTCTTCGATATTTGCCAAAGGCGACTCGCCTGTTCCGCTAGGCTCATAATGATCGACATCGGGAAGTTCCAACGGCAATTTATCATCGGCTATCCATCCGGGATTCAACAATTCTCCCAAACTAAGATCGATTTTTCCATCTTTAAATTCTGAATTTTCTATTTTTTGTTTCGAAATTGGAAATTGGAAATTCGAAATCCCCTCTCGTTTCGCCTTTTCTAAATCAATTTTTTCTTCTTCGATAAATCTTTTTATCCTTTCTTCGCATTCTTTGCAATGCACGAGAGGCATAGGCTCTCCCCAATATCTCTGTCGGGAAAAGACCCAGTCTTTCAGTTTGTAATTTACCTTCTTGCCTCCCAAATTATTCTTTTCAAGCCAGATGGTCATTTTCTCCCGCGCTTCTTTTGAATTCAGACCTGTAAATTCCCCTGAATC
>JAQVJM010000008.1:28573-33084 GCA_028695135.1 Candidatus Moraniibacteriota bacterium
CTCATCATGCGCCGGCACCGCCATCACTGCGCCGGTCCCGTAGCTTGCCAAAACATAATCCGCCACAAAAACCGGAATTTCTTCATTATTGAAAGGATTAATGGCCTTAATTCCCTTGATTTCCACTCCCGTCTTCTTTTTTTGCAGTTCAGTCCTCTCAAGCTCTGTCTTTTTCTTCGCCTTCTCGACATACTCTTTAATTTCATCAAGGTTTGCGATTTGCGATTTGAGATTTGCGATCAAATCGTGTTCCGGCGCCACTACCATATACGTGCACCCGAAAATCGTATCTACCCTGGTAGTAAATACTTCGATAAAATCAGAGCTCAACTCCGAATCGGAGTTGAGCTCCGATTTTATTTTAAATTTTACAACTGAACCTTCCGATCGTCCTATCCAATTTTTCTGCATTTCCCTGATAGCATCAGGCCATTCGGTAAGTTTTTCCAGATCCTTTAGCATCCGGTCGGCATAATCGGTAATCCTTAAGACCCATTGGCGCATCGGCTTTTGTTCTATCTGGCTTCCGCACCTCTCGCAAAGCCCGTTTTCCAGATCCTCGTTGGCTAGTCCCGTCTTGCAGCTAGGACACCAATTGATCGGCTCATAAGATTCGCAGGCCAGTCCTTTTTCAAACATCTTGAGAAACGTCCATTGGGTCCACTTGTAGTAATCCGGATCAATCGTGCTTATCTCCCGATCCCAGTCATAAGCAAAGCCGATCCTTTTGAGCTGTCCCTTGAAAGTAGCGATGTTTTTTTCCGTCATCTCGCGCGGATGGGTCTTATTTTTGAGAGCATAGTTTTCCGCCGGAAGCCCGAAAGCGTCCCAACCCATCGGATGAAGGACATTATATCCCTGCATCATCTTCATCCGGGCAAAAATATCGGTAGCCGTATAGCCCTTAGGATGGCCGATGTGAAGCCCCACTCCGGACGGATAAGGAAACATATCCAAAATATAATATTTTGGCTTACCCTTATCTTCCCTGGTCCTGTATAATTTTTCTTTTTCCCATCTTTTCTGCCACTTCGGCTCGATTTTTTGAGGATCATATTTTTTCATATGTTTTCTTTTAAATGTTTTGCCAGCCAAAAAGAGCTGGGTATTTGGATAAAATAAGAAAGAATTATAGGAATTATCATTGTTGAAAGATTGGGATCTTGAAAAATGAAAGATATCGCCAATCCCAAAGCCAGAGTTATATAACGCAGATAAGTTCCCCAAAACAGCGCTTTCCCCTTGGAATTATTAAAAAATTTCCGATAAACGGCAAACGTCATAATTCCGATAACCATATAATACCATACTAACGGAAAAATTGATTGGGCGATCAATTCCGGGTTGGAAAAAATTATTTTATTGTTCTCAAGGCTCATCAACATAAAAAGGATCAGGATAAGACCGGCATTACTGGCTTTTCCGAAGACAGGTTTTAATCTTTCTAGGTGCTCGCGATTTTTATAGTAAACGATAATTTTCTGGCTTATGTAGGCCATAATAAGAGGAATTACGACGATAAAAAATACGGCTAGTCCTATTTTTGCCGAATTCATCTCTCCGCCTCCCAGTCCGCAAGACATCACCCCTCCGCTAAGACTTCCTATAGGACAGACATCCGATGCTAATTCTGATTGATCCGGTATTTCCATTCTGTCCAGAGTATAAGAGATAGCGGCAGGAGCTATCAAAATGGCCGCCAGCAGATTGAAAATCACAATTCCGACAATTGAAGGCATATCTGATCTGGATTTGAGCGCCCAAGTTGTCGCCATGCCTCCCCCGGGAAGAAGCGACAATAAAATAAGCCCGATCCATAAGGCCGGATTTTCATTCAAAAAAACATACCCCAAAAGCAGAGCCAAGGCCGGAGAAATCAAGAAGTTAAAAAACAAGGAAATAAAAATCAGCTTGTGATCTTTGAGAGATATTTTGAGCTTTCCGAAATCAAGCGGAACAAGAGAGGGATAAATCATCACCAGCGCCGCTAAAAGACAAATAAAGGGAGAAAAGGGGTAGCCTCCCGATGTCGCCACTACGGCTAAACCCGAAAAAATGGCTCCCGCTATCCATAGAAAAAGATATTTTTGAATATTATCTAAAATTTTTATAACCATAATATTTCAAATCACATGAGGACATTCTATCCCATTTCGAGTCTTTTTTCAACCGTAAAAAGCCGGCATTGATTCTGCCGGCTTCTTTTTTCCAATAGATCGGATGTCGAATTTATGCTTTTATTTTCCCATATATTTTTTTCCCTCCCCAATAAATCAAAAGCAGGAGAAGCGCGAAAGGAATAAGCGAAGGAATGCCTACGATTATGAATCTTATGGTAGCGTCTGTGAAATCCTGGATGTTACCTATCAGTTCGCTGAAAGATTTTTTCACCACTTGCCAAGGCCTCCAGTCTTGGCTGATCGGAGCGACTTCCACATCTTCGCTTATATCTACTGATATGACGGACATATCGGTCTGGGATTCCATGTATTTTATCCGCCCTTCTAGCCTTTCAATCTCCCCTCTTACTCTGGAAATCTCTTTGGTGACGGACAAAATATCGTCGATCTTTCCGGATTGATCCAAGATTTTCGCGAAACTCTCCTCCTCGGCTCTTTTATTTTTAAGCTGGGCTTGCAGATCCGTATACTGTTCCGTGACATCCAGTGCGGATGTATATTCATTTACGACTTGAGTGGCTATCTTTTTTATATCCTCTACCGTCTCTTCAAATTTCTCGATAGGAACTTTTACGGTGATAGTTCCGCTTTTCTGCCCCTTGACCCTTTCGTAGAAATTGGTCGAAAAGACTTCCCCTCCTTTTTCTTTGGCGATCCGGGAAATATGTTCGGCGCTCCGTTCTGTGCTATCGACTTTTATCGTGAGATTGCCGTTTTTTATAACTCGCTTGTCGGAAACCGCCGTTTCGCCTGAAGCAAAACCGCTTTCTTCCAAAGCCGTCATATCTCCCGCAAAATCTCTGCTCGCCATCGGAGCGACTGCCGACCCGGCCGTCATATCATAAGATCCCCTGCCGGAAAATTCGGGAGAGGATACGGATAGGGAATTGCCTCCGATATTTCCGGCTCCCGTAAATAGCCTGAAAACTCCGTAAAGGAACAGGATCAACAAGATAAATCCTGCGATTTTCAGTGTCTTCTTTGCATTTTCGTTTATCATATTATTTATTATTTTAAATTAATTATTTTTTAATTTTTCTTATAATTATATCATTAGGAATAATTCCTGCTCTTTTCCGCCTTTCCGTATGGCTTTTATGCGCATATCTTTTTTTATTCGAGCTTTTTGATCTTGCTTCCAATAAGAATGTTTCTTTGAGATATTTTTCTATTTTTTTTGCGGAAACGCCCGATTTTCTGCTAGCTTCTGCGGAAACTATTTTTAAGTAATTGTCTGTCACTGAACCTAGAAGCCTTGTGACTATAGCAATCTTTTTTGATGCCTCATATATGTTATGGTCTGAAAATCCACTTTCGTTTTTATTGCTGGCCAGAACGATCTGTATTTCAAACTGCCGTGATATTATCATTCCATTGGCGTCCCCATTCTTAGGCACATTAAGTTTTCCGTTTATCTTGAATGATTTGAAATTCTTATTGGAATAAGGATTCTTGTTCTCTTTCACTGTCCCAATTTTTTGATAGATGGCATCTCCTTCGGAAAAAAGCCTGGTGTTCTCAAAAATTATGTCTCGAGCATCAAATTTTTTCTCAAGATATCTGCTTAAAAAAGGAATAAGTTTTTCTATCTCGTCCTTTGAATCCAGCTCTAGTTTTAATCCGATTCCATCGATAGAAGCTTCTTTGGCGTTAGATTCTGGCTTATTCAACATCTTTGAGACGAAGCTATATTCGCTTTTCCCCCGAAAATAAGATTCTGCGCTGGTTTGCGCTTCGCGCTCTTCGTCGTACACTATAATTTTATCGTATTCTCCTTCTTTATATTCCAATTTGCAAAAATTGGCGATACCGCTCTTTTTTTCCATTTCAAACATTTTTTCATAAATATATTCGCTCTCTTTTATGAGTCCTTCTAGTTCTTCTTTCCTAAATTCGAAAGTTGCGGCAAAAACTGAAACTAAGACGCAATATGAAGGAGAGAGTTTCAGCCCCTCCCCCTTTTTTAAGGCCGCTGTTTTTTTAAATATATCTAGAACTTCCTTTTTGCTTTTTATCTCATCTATTTTTTTAATTTCTTTAGGAAGCCCCAGATGCAAATAATTCTCGATATAATCTTTCGCGCTTTCCAGTGATTTGTTTATCAGCTCGAATTTTTCTTCTATATTATTTATTCCCAGATAAGCCTCCACGGCCTCCAAAATTTCCTCATCACTCATGTCACGGCTGGTGGCAAAAAAATCTACGGGCGTTATGTTCTCCCCGTTAACATTTATCCCATTCTTTTTCATCGCCGCCATAAACTTGGACTTATCAGGGCTATCCCTGTAAAGATCAACGATAGGATACATCTGTGTGTATGGAAGTTTTTCT
>JAQVJM010000009.1 GCA_028695135.1 Candidatus Moraniibacteriota bacterium
GACCAAGAGCAGATCCATTGCGATTCACGCTCAGGTTCGGTCTTAAGCTCCTGTACTCGAGGGTATAACAATACCAGGGCAACTTCCCATAACCAGGGAGAGACGGTTTGGTTCGTAAACACGGACGGCAACGTATCCGGCGATGCCGGAGCGGGGATTTCCAACGAGCCTGATCGGGCAACAGCGGTCCAAAAATCGGCCACCTGGGACATCAAATCAGATTTGAACGGAGTCTTTAATGCCTCTCCAGTCTTGAGGGTGATGGCTAATGACGGGCAACTGGCAAATCAGATGTCTCTGGAAGGCGCTTCAGATGGAAACGGAATTTATAGCGCCGTTTATTCTGACGTTTCTTTTGAATTGGATACCAAAAATCCAAGCGCTCCCCTGGTTTCTTTTAACCGTTCCGAGGACTCAGGCCAGATCATGATAGGCGTGACGGAAGATTCGACCAGCGGCATTGAGTATGCTTTGGCTTTTCCCAATGCCGCGGTTGACGGTTCGAGCGATCCTTGTGATTTCTCAGCTCCGGATTGGCAGAGCTTCACTTATCCTTCCCAAAATATAACCGTTTCCGATAACAATGACGAGATCAGAAAGGTCTGCGTTATTTTTAAGGATATGTATGGCAACACTTCTTCCAATATTGGAAATTATGCCATTACTCCCAAAAATCCTTCATCCGCTGCTTTTAAATACTACGATGTTTCTAATGTGGACATCGGCGATTACCGGCTGTTTCTTTCCTGGGAAGTTCCTCCGGATACGGCGGAAGGAAAAGAATCGGGATCGAACGGATTTTCTTCCTATGAAGTGCAGAGATGTTCCGACGATGTCGCCAATCCGGACTGTACGCCTGATACAATATATGAAACCATAGTTTCCAAGCTGGAAAATTCCTTGACGGACAATGAATCCGGAACCGGCCTTGATCCCGATATGCGCTATTGCTATCGATATCGGGTAAAAGATTCCAACCCCGATCCTTTTGGAGATTATTCCAAGTGGAGCGATACGCTTTGCGTCGTGCCGGGTTCCGGAACATCCTCTATCACCAAAAATGTTTCCATCCATTGGTATCCGACGGCCGAAGAAAACGTTCCTTCCGATAAGGTCTATACCACTCAAGCCACTGTTCGCTGGCAGACGGTGAATGCGGCCGATCCCAACGAAGCCATCCTTTCCGATTCTACCGTTTGGTGGCGCGTCCAGGGATCTAGTGAATGGACCGAGTCATACTCGATATCCTCCTATGTGGAAGACCATTCCGTCACTATTCCCGGACGGCTTTCTCCCGGAACGACTTATGAGTATCGGGTAACTTCCACCACTCCTTGGGGAACATCAGATACGACCAACGGAACTTCGCCGGCAACTTTTACTACCAAGCTCGGACCGGTCATCCGCAATGTCCAGACATCAAGCGTCGGAAACACGAACGCGGCGGTTGAGTGGGATACGGAAGACCAGAACGGAGATCCGGTCAATGCCACGAGCGTTCTCTATTATTCAGTGGCTCTTGATTCTAACGGCAATCTGGTAGCGCCGCAAACGGGAAATTGTTCCGGAGGCTATTCTTCCCATCATGTTTGCACCATGACAGATCTTGTCTCCGGCTATCATTATTATTATTATGTTTATTCGGTTCTGGAAACGGATCCGGACGGATTTGCCGCCGATACTAACGGCGGAGAGTATTATCGGTTTACGACTACGACTGATACGACGCCTCCGCTTATCACGCCGGATGCGGGCAATCCCTTGATCCTTACCGATACTCAGGCGGCGCTTTCTTTTGAAACTAATGAACGGGCCGAATCGTGGCTCCTTTATGGAACGACCTCCAACTCCGGAGCTTCCTTTCCGTCAAATAATTTTGATCCTGACAATGTTTCGCACAATCCGTATGATAGCTATATTTCAAGCGCTTCGCCTTCCAATTTGTCCCATACTTTCGTTTTCAGCCTCGATTCCCTTGATCCGGAAACCGCTTATTATTATCGTTTCGTTTCCGAAGACGTCTCCGGAAATGCCAGCGCGGGAGATGAAGAAAGTTTCACCACTTTGCCGGTGCAAGTGGATCAGCACGATCCTCTATCATCCATCTCGACTCCGGCTTCGGCCGATGATGATGACAGCGCCGATATTACCCGCGGAGAAACGTTTGCCTTCGTTTCTTGGACGACTGACCAGCCGGCCAATCAATCGCTGAGCTGCTCAGAAACGCAAGGCGGACCATATACTCTAACGACCAGCGATCTGACGAGTTACAACATGTCGCATACGTTGAAGATAATCTCGCTTTCTCCGGACAGGCAGTATTTCTGCCAAGTGGTATCCGAAGATGATCTTGTCCCGGCTAATTCTCTTGCTTCTTCCGAATTCAGTTTTACGACTCTTCCCGATGCGGAATTTCAGCACGATCCTTTGAGCGAAATTTCCGATGTGGAGATTTCTTCTTTGAGCGATGACAGCGCGACAATCGTTTTTGATACGGATCAGAGCGCCCTATGCGTAATAGAATCAGGCGCGGAATCGGGAAATTACACCAATGAAGACGTCAAAGAGCACGGCTATGACGAAAAGGAAAAATTCAATCGGCATCATAATATCAAAATAGAGAACCTTTCCGCTTCTACGAAATATTATTATCAGATATCTTGCGAGGATAATTTGGAAACAGAAATAACTTCTAGCGAATATGATTTTACCACAAATGCTTCTCCTGATGTTTCCGGACCGGAGATACTCGATCCAATGGTTACCGATCTGACTTATAAGACTGCCACTATCGAATGGACAACTGATGAAAGCGGAAACAGCTTGGTCGATTACGGAACTACGACCGAATACGGGGAAAGCTATGGAGAAAGTATCAGAATGTCCACCAGCCATTCCGTAACCTTGCCCAATTTAAAACCTCTTACCAAATATTATTTCCAGGTCAAATCTTTTGACGCTAACGGAAATCAGGAAGCCAAGTTTACCGATGATGACGGAGCTCTGCTTTCATTCACGACACTTTCCGGATCTTTGGATTCGGATGAGGACGGGCTGGGAGACCAATTGGGAGACATTTCGGATGAGATCGACAATTTGATAAAAAATTACGAGTTTACCGAGGCGGAGATCAAGGAAGCTTTGGCCAAAATATATAAGATAACTTCTGACGGTCCGTCTGCTAATGTTTCTGGGACGACCGTTGCCATAAGCTGGAAAACCAGCAGAAGCTCGGACGGCAAAGTCGTTTACTGGCAGGATGGCAAAAGCGAGGATAGTGCTTCTTCCTCAACCCAGATCGGCGAAGAGTCCACGGATCACGAAGTGATAATAAAAAATCTTAATGCTCAGACTACATACAGTTATTATGTCTCTTCGAGCACTTCTTTGGGAAGCGAAATAACCTCAGGCACGAATACTTTTACTACCGGGGATACGCCGGGGATATTCGGGATAAGCGTCAAAGACATAACTTTGGACAGCGCTACTGTGACTTGGGCGACCGATTCAGTCGAGTCCTCAAGGGTGGAATATGGAACTTCCATAAATTATAGCCAGGAAAAAACTTCCGACGAAAGCGCAGGCCAAGAGCACTCGGCCTTTTTGACCGGACTGCAAACGGGACAAGAATATCACTTCAGAATCAAGGGAACGGATAGTAATGATGAAGAAATAGTTTCCGGAGATCATATGTTTATCGTATTGAGCAAGCCGGAAATTTCCGATATAGAAGTCAGAGATGTTTCCACGGAAAAAGCCGTAATTTCATGGAAGACCAATACCGGTACGGATTCCCTCGTCGAGTATAAGATAAAAGGAGAGGAGGAGGGAAGCTCTCAGGGAAAAATGGAAGCGGTCACCGATCATGAAATAATTTTAGAAAGTCTGGTTCCGGGAACCGATTATGAATTTAAGGTCGTTTCCAAGGATCAATTCTCCAATATTTCGGAGAGCGAGATGTCTTCCTTTACTACGGTTGAGGATAATAGCGCTCCAAGAATAAATTCGGTCAAATCCGAGGCTACCGTGTTTCCCAATAAAGATTCGAAAATCCAGACAATCATTTCCTGGGTGACCGACAAGCCGTCCAATTCCATAATAGCCTATAAGGAAGGCAGGATCGATAAGGACGATGGGATAAATGAAAAGATCAGAGACGAAGAGGCCGATGAATTTAACGGCTGGAAAATCATGAGAAAAGAAGAAAGCTTGTCTAATCATATGTTTGTTTTTACCGAATTTAAACCTTCCTCTATTTATTATTTCAAGGTAGGAAATGTTGATAAAAGGGGAAATATTTCTATTTCTGATAATTATTCGATATTGACTCCGGCTAAAAATAAGTCTGTTCTAGATCTCATAATTTCCAACTTCGAAGACACTTTCGGTTGGCTGAAACAGATAGGGGAAAAAAATTAATCAAAATTTCAATAAAAAATAAATTTTATTCAGTATGAGCAGCTTCATCGAATTAAAAAATATAAACCTGACCTATAACAAGGGGAAAGACAACGCTTTCCAATCTCTTTTTGATGTGAGTTTGAATGTTAAAAAAGGAGAGTTTGTAGTCATATTTGGTCCTTCCGGCTGTGGAAAATCGAGCCTCCTGAATGTTTTGGCCGGACTGGAAAAGCCCGACAGCGGGGCGGTTGTCGTGGATAATCAGAATATATTGGAAATGAATGAGGAGGAAGCGGTTTATTTCCATTGCACGAAAATGGGGATGATTTTCCAGGCCTACAACTTGATTTCCACGCTCAATGTTTTGGACAATGTGGCTCTGCCCCAGATGCTTAACAATAAAAGGAAGAAGGAGAGGGATGTCAAGGCGATGGAATATCTGGAAAGGTTCGGCGTTTCAAAACAATGGAAAAAAATACCCACCGAACTTTCCGGCGGGCAGCAGCAGAGGATCGGAATCGTGCGAGCCATCATAAACGATCCCCAGATCATCTTGGCGGATGAGCCTATCGGAAACCTCGATACCGAATCGGCCAATAACGTGATGGAAATTCTGGGAAATCTCCATAGAAAAGAAGGAAAGACGATAATACTCGTTTCCCATAATCCGGAAAATATAATTTGGGGCACCCATATCATATATATGAAAGACGGCAAGATAACCAAGGAAGAGCTGAGAAGCGCCGAGGAAATCAAGGAAGTCGGAGAAGAAAAATCCGGAGAATCCGATTTTGACAGGATGAAAGACAGGTTCAAAGGCCTTTCAGAGGAACAGATAGCGCTTATGATAAATCCTTTGAAGGCGAGGATGATAGTGGAATCTTTTCTCTTCTCCTATGAAAAAAGCCAGACGGACGTGATGGAAAAAAGCATCGAGATGTATCTTGCGAAGAAAATAGGAGAGGATCAGCTCCTGAGCAATTTGGATAAAGATGCGGAGGAAGGCGGGGCGGGATTGAATTATCAGGTCGCCAGAAAACTTATCAATGAGGTGGAAAAAATAACCCAATATGTGGAGATGTTTGCCAAGGCTGATGATCTGAATAAGAAATCTTTAATAGTTTTGGACTATTTGAGCGATAAGCTGGAAATAAATATAAAAGACGAAGAGCGCGCTTTAAATCTGGCAAATCTGATAAAGTCCAAGCTGTCGGGGCAGATCGGTTATTCCCAATTTAAAAGCCTTCTGGATAGTTCCGATCCCGAGAAAGGCGTCGGGCTTGACAGGAGAATTGCCAGAAAGATAGCCAAGGAAGTGGATCTTTTCTCGATAGTAGGCTATGGGATGAAGAAAAATGAGGATTACGTAAATCAAAGGCACGGATCTCCGAAATCAAAATCCAGTCCGTTTTTAAATAGTTAATTTTTTTTTAAAAGGATGTTATTAGCAGACATATTTAGAGTATCTACAAGATCGTTTAAGAATAACCGCTTAAGAACCATGCTTACGGTTTTGGGAATAAGCATAGGAATCGGAGTTATTTTTTATCTGGTTTCTCTCGGGTACGGTTTTCAAAAACTTATCATAGACAAGATCGCCACGGCTGATTCTTTGCTTACGCTGGATGTCATCCAAGAAAACGAAGTGGTCAAGCTTGGCAATAATAGTCTTGAAGATTTGAAAAGCATAGAAAATATTGTCGAAATAAGCCCCGTTGTCGTCCAAGAGTCAAAGGCAAGCAGGGACGGTTTTGTTTCGGATCTCAAGATAAACATAGCGGATCAGAATTTTTTCAAATTGGAAGGAGTTTCCGTAAGCTCCGGAGAGATGCTTGAAGGAAATGAAAAAGACGGCGTCATCTTATCCAGCGCCGTGTTGCGGCTCCTTAATCTTTCGGAAGAAAATTTCAGCGGAGAAGACGTTCATTTGCAGATCTTGACCGGAAAAAAAGACAGCCAAGGAATTCCTGATTTTACGGAAAAGAAATATTACGTAAAGGGGATAATTGAAGACGAGACCCAGGCCTATGCATATATAGATAGAAGTTCGGCTGAGGAGATAAGCTTCGACAATTACGACAAGATAAAAATAAAAGTGAGTTCCGATGACAAACTGGAAGAAGTCAGGGAAAATGTCATAAATAAAGGGTATTATGTGAGCGCGATCTCGGATCTGGTGGAACAGGCCAAGCAAATATTCAAAATAAGCCAAATAATACTTTCACTTTTCGGAATAGTGGCCTTGATAGTCAGCGCGATCGGAATGTTTAATACTATGACAATCGCTCTTCTGGAGAGAACCCAGGAAATCGGGATAATGAAAACTTTAGGCGCTTCTTCCTCGGTCATTTGGAGGGTATTTTTGGTCGAGTCCATAGCGATCGGATTTTCGGGAGGAGTCCTGGGAATACTGCTGGGATATGTCGGAGGCCATATATCCAATTTCGGCATCAATATACTGGCGAGAAACTTCGGCGGAACTGAGGTGGATCTGTTTTATATCCCGGTATGGTTCGTGTTTTTCATACTTATTTTTTCCATCTTGGTCGGAGCGTTCACGGGATTTTATCCTGCCAGAAGGGCTTCCAAGCTCAACGCTCTGGAGGCCTTGAGATATAAATAATATTGATAGAGCAAAGGCGGAATCCGGCTTTTATTTGAAAGACGATCTTTCGGAATATGAAAATATTCGAATAATTTTAAACGGCCGATACATATGTATCGGCCGTTTATCCTGATCTTTTTCTTCAGTCTTTTATTTGATGAATTTAAAATGTTTCAATGCCGGAAGGATGTTCGGTCCCAAATTTTCTCTTTCTAATTCTTCAATCGGAATCCATTTCCATTTCCGAATATCTTCCCCAGGTGAGATCTCCCCGATTCTTTTGGCAAGATAATGGACCAAAATAACATCTAGTTTGCCATTGGCAGTTTCTTTTGAAGCATGAGTGATGAAAGGATTTTCATCCAAAATTTCAATTTCGATTCCCATTTCTTCTTTTGATTCCCGGCGGGCGTTTTCAATCAGACTTGTTCCATAGTCTTCAACTCTCCCTCCGCAAAATTTCCAAAATTCAGTGTCCCCATGCTGGCTAAGGAGCACCTTGCCATCTTCGACGATGACAGGCCCTGATGCGATTATTATTTTTGGCATATTTTTATAATTATTTTTTACATTTTTATTTATATTTTTTATTATAGTTTGGCAATATTATTTATGCAAAAAATATATTGTTGCTAATTTATGCATATGCGTAAATTAGCATAGTTATTGAGAATAAAAATAAAACTAAATCCAAATCTAGACCTAGACCTAGACCTAGACCTAGACCTAGACCTTTTTAACCATATAAGTATCTTTCAGGCGATAATCCAGTTTTCTGTAATAATCTCTCACTCCGACTCCGGAAATTACGGCGATTTTTTCCGCACCGAATTCTTCGCGGGCGATTTTTTCGGCTTCTTTTATCAATTTTTTTCCGAGCCCGATGTGCTGTGGATATTTTTTGTCTTTTTGGGAGATTGAAATAAGCTTTCCGAAAGTATGGACTTCCCGGATAAGAGCCGCGTTTTTAAGGGTCGGGAGCAAATCGTAAAGCTCAGCGGTATTTTTTGATTTTTTAAATTCCCCTTTATCTATTTTTTCCAAAGTGGGAATTAGGGTAGATGGAATCCGCAATCGTAGAAGCGCATATAATTTTTTATTATCAGGAGAGACAAATTGTAAGAATATTTCTTTTCCGTCGGAGGCGTCATAATCTATTCGATCCAATATAACTTTAGGACTTCTGACTTTCGAATTTCGAATGGAAACGTATTGCCCCCTTATCTCTCGGCAACGGATGCACTGGCATTTTGATTTTTCTTCTATAATTTGGCGAAGATTGGAAATGCGCGGTCCGGCTTCAATTGAAGGCAAGGGGACATCGCGAACCAGTCTTTGAATTCTCGTGTAAGGAGGTATGACTTCGTTTTTTATCCTTATAACTAAATTTTCAAAAACTTTGTCAGTTAGCGCTTTATATTTATTCTTTTTCCATAAATTATAAAGCGGAGTATTTTTTATAACTACTGTTGGATAAATTTTGAGCATGTCCGGTTGGAAATTGGGATTAGAAAAAAGCTCAGAAAACATTTTATAATCTTTTTTAGGCGTGCTTCCAAGAAGTCCCGGCATCATATGGTAATTGACTTTAAATCCTGCATCTTTGAGAAGTTTTGTAGCTTTTACTATTTTATCCACTCCATGACCTCTTTTATTTATCTTGAGCACATCATCATAAATTGATTGAATTCCGAGTTCAACTCTGGTGCATCCCAATTCTCTAAAATTCAAAATTTCCTTTTCATCAATATAATCCGGACGGGTTTCCAGGGTAAGACCTACGATTCTATTTTTGGAACCCTCATTTCTTTTTTGTTCATGCTTTAAACCTCTCCCTTTAGAAAAGGGAGACTGAGAGGGATTTGAAGTTCTTATATTATCTTTCGAATCCCCTTGAATGCTGCGCCCACTCGCATTCAATCCCCCTTTTCCAAAGGGGGAAAATTGAGGATAGTTATTGGCTGCTCTGAAACATTCGGCAATGAATTTCTCTTGATAATTCTTGGGAAAGTATGAAAATGTTCCTCCCATAACGATAAGTTCAATTTTGTCAGTCGAGTGGCCGTTGAGCTCAAGAGCTTTAATTCTGCTTTGAACTTGGCGATAGGGATCGAAATTATTCATGATGGCGCGCATGACTGCCGGTTCGTTGGAAAGATAGCTTTTGGGCATCCCTTTTTCGGTAGGGCAATAAATGCATTTTCCCGGGCAACCTGATGGCTTGGTGAGAACCGCTACGACAGCTACTCCCGATCGGGTGCGTACCGCTCGGGAAAGCATCGCTTTTTCCATCTTTTCATCCCTTTTGATTTTTCCTTGCGCAACCATTTTTTCATAGAGTTCGCGCAGATCGGCATTGGAGGGCTGCTCGGTCCTATTTTCCGAAAAAAATTTTTTTTTGAATTTCAAAAAAGCCTGAGGATTTTTAAAGTTTTTCCTTAAGGCTTGGCGTATGAATTTTTCTTGAATATCGATTGTTCCCATGAAGCTTAGAATCTATATGCAAATCTACAAATTATCAATGAAGTATGTTATCTTAATCAGGTATAGATATTAGCATATTTATGTCCAAAGAGCAATAAAAAGGGACGAAATTCCATAATTTGTATATTTGTATTTTTGTAGGCGTATGAAAAAAGAAACTGTTGAAAAAATTTTAAAAGAAACAGAAGCCGGTTATGACTTGATTTCAAAAAAGTTTTCTCAAACGAGAAAAAAATTCTGGGGCAGCATGGAATTTATCGGCGAATATGCCGAAAAAGGGGACAGAGTGCTTGATTTCGGATGCGGAAACGGAAGGATTCTGGAAATTTTGGGCGGGAAAAATATCGATTATGTGGGAGTTGATATCTCCGAAAATCTGATAAAATTAGCGGAAAAAAAGCGCTTATCCGAGAAAGGTTTTAGAAACATCCGTTTTTTAAAGATAGATCATGGCTTTAAAAGGCTTCCTTTTCCCGATGAATCTTTTGATGTCATTTGTGCGATTGCCGTATTCCATCATATACCGGGGGAAAAAGAGAGGATTGAAAAGGCGAGAGAACTGTATAGGCTTTTGAAACCCGGAGGGAAGCTGGTCGTTTCCGTATGGGATCTGTGGCAGAAAAGATATATCGGAGGGATAATAAGAAATTGGAAAGACAAGATTTTAAAAAAAAGCGAGTTGGATTGGAATGATTGTTTTGTAGGATTCAAAAATAATGAGGAGCAGTCATTCGTCCGTTATCACCATGCTTTTTTTGAAGGAGAGATGAGAAAGCTGTTCAAAAAAGCCGGTTTTTCTATAAAAAGATCCGGAAAGGCAGGGGGAAATATTTTTATCGCAGGAATAAAGGGCAGTCATAAACCAGTTGACTAATTCGGCGTAAGGGTGTATTCTCATATAGAGAAATAAATGGTTAAAATCTAAATAAATAAGAGTCGAAGAACGGATTCTTCGATTTTTGGTTTGTCGCAAAGAAATGAACAACAAGATGCTTAAATTTAATTTGGCCCAGAGAAAAAATAAAAATATTCCTGACCTCCGATCCGGAGACATTATAAAAGTTTATCGCAAGATAGTAGAAGGCCAGAAAGAGAGAATTCAGGTTTTTGAAGGAATGATAATTGCTATCAACGGAAAGCAGAGCAGTTCTCCGACAATCACTGTAAGAAAAGTTTCCGGGGGGGTCGGAACGGAACTTGTTTTGCCCGTTTTCTCTCCCAATATAGAAAAAATCGAAGTCGTGAAGAGAGCAAGGGTCAGAAGATCCAAGCTTTACTATATAAGAGACAAATCCGCTAAGTCTCTAAGGCTAAAATACAAGGATATAGCCGATTTTGCTTTGGCGGAAGAAGCTGTAAATGATGGTAATTCGCAAGATGAAGCGAAAGAGGAGTCTTTGGAAGAAAAAACAGCTAAAAAAGAGAAAAATTATTCTCAGGATGAAAAGAAAAGTGAAGCCGAAAATTCAGAAGAAGTTTCCAATGGTGAAAATGAGGAAAAGAAGCAAGAAGCTGCATAAATCTGAAAAATTAGAAGTTTTTTAAAATTTACGATATAATTTATTCACCCGTTTGCTTTTTGCTGTTTTTTGCAGTCATAAATTAAATTTGTATTTTTTATTTGCGATACCGAGTGCGCTCGAGCCTCGATGGTGGAATTGGTATACACACACGCTTGAGGTGCGTGGCTTTATTAAGCGTGAGGGTTCGAGTCCCTCTCGAGGCACGTAAAAGTCTAAAGTTAAAAGTGAAAAGTCAAAGAGCTTTAACCATTTTTTTGGACGATTAGCTCAGCTGGTTAGAGCACTTCTCTTACAAAGAAGGGGTCACTGGTTCGAATCCAGTATCGTCCACTGATTGAGTTAAAAGTTAAAAATGCAAAGTTTTAAGATATTTATTTAAACTTTTAATTTTGAAATTTTAATTTTGAGCTGAAAAAGAGGGCGTATAGCTCAGCTGGCTAGAGCGCAACACTGATAATGTTGAGGTCCCAGGTTCGAGTCCTGGTACGCCCACATGTATACTACATATGTTTTAGAAAATTTAAGCGGAAAGAGCTATACTGGCAGTACGAATAATTTAAGAGAAAGACTGGAAATGCATAACGATTTATCTTCTGAAAAATCTAAATTTCATAGGACGACCTATAAAAAGGGTCCATGGGAAGTTGTTTTTAGGAAAGATTTCGATACCAGAAGGAAGGCTTTGGAATTCGAAAAATATCTGAAGACAGGCAAAGGCAGGGAATGGTTGAAGCGCACTCGCCGCGGCGAGTAATGTTGAGGTCCCAGGTTCGAGTCCTGGTACGCCCACCCGGATAAAAAATTTTGCCTCGGTAGCTCAGTGGTAGAGCAAAGGACTGAAAATCCTTGTGTCGTCAGTTCGATTCTGACCCGAGGCACAAAAGAGTTAAAAGTTCAAAGTTAAAAGTGCAAATTTATTTTTCAATCTTATGTTTTTCGGGACTATAGCTCAGCGGTAGAGCAGGCGACTCATAATCGCTTGGTCGCAGGTTCGATCCCTGCTAGTCCCACCTTATTGAATTTAGAATCTGGAATTTAGAATTTTGAATGGGTTTTATTCATTATTCGAGATGAAACCGGGAGTCAGGTTTTTGATTTTTTTTCATATAAATACAAAGATAAGCGAGAGTGGTTCAGTGGTAGAACATCTCCTTGCCAAGGAGAAGATCGCGGGTTCGATTCCCGTCTCTCGCTCAGAATATCTTTTTAATTTCAAGCGATTTTTTTGGAATTGAAAGTTATTCAAATCAGGCGGATAAGGGAATCGAAGGGCGCAAGCGGGTCGAGCGCCCAGGCCCGAAGGGGATTCCCGTCTCTCGCTTGTTCAATTTTTTTAAAAAATCATTTTGTCGAGTCTTTGTATCAAAGACCTAAGGTCTTCGCAGGGATTGACAAAACAGATATAAAAATATATTATGAGATTTATCAATATATTGCAGATAATGGTTTCCATTCTTTTGGTAGTGTCAATTTTGATGCAGAATAGGGGATCGGGGTTAAGTTCCGCTTTTGGAGGAACTATGGGCGGATATTATACCAAAAGAGGATTTGAGAAATTTTTGATGTATTTTTCAATTATTCTTTCTGTCTTATTTATCGTTCTCGCGATAGCGAGCGTTTTAATAAGTTAACTTAAAGTCTTATTAGTAATAAACTTAGAATTTTTGCGCGTAAAAATTGGCGCTACATTGTAAGAACCTTGGATTTAAAAGAAAAACTGATAATAGCTCTGCTTCTTTTTGTTTCGCTGTTCGCTTTGTTTTTTTGGGCTGGAAAGATATATTTTTCTTTGACGGAAGCGGTTCCTGAACATGGGGGAAGCTATGTCGAAGGAGTTATCGGCCAACCGATGTATGTTAATCCTGTTTTATCCAAGACGAACGAAACTGATGAGAGTCTTGTGAAGCTCATATATAATGGAATTTTAAAATACGATAAAAATGGCGGACTGATAAACGATCTGGCCGATAGCTATTCGGTATCGGAAGATGGAAAAGAATATATTTTTGATTTAAAAAAAGAAGTCAGGTGGCACGACGGAGAAAAGCTGACTTCCGACGATATCATTTTTACCGTAACTTTGATAAAAGATCCTCTGTTCAAAAGCCCCCTTCGCAACAACTGGCAGGGAGTCAGGCCTGAAAAAGTTGATGACTATAGCATAAGATTCATACTTGATAAGCCTTATTTCGGATTTCTGGAAAATTTAACTTTTGGAATATTGCCCGAACATATTTGGAGCAATATAGATTCGGAAAAATTTCCTCTGACCAAATATAATTTGGAGCCGATAGGAACAGGTCCTTATAGATTTTCCAATTTTCATAAGGATTCCGAAGGAAATATATTGGATTATCAGATGGAATCTTTTGAGCAATATTTCCTAGGAGAACCTTATATATCTTCTCTATCATTAAATTTTTACGCGAACGAACAGCTTCTCATAGATTCTTATAATAAGAAAGAGATAAGCGGGGTCGGCAATTTATCCCCCAAAAACAGCGCAATTGAAAATTTCAGGAAAAGTACATCCATATACGAATTGGAAATTCCTTGGCCGTTCACTGTTTTTCTAAACAAGAATAAAAGTGTTTCGTTGGCAGACCGCGGAGTTAGAGAGGCTTTAAATTGGGCAACCGATAAAGACGAGATAATAGAAAAGAATCTCTTTGGAAAAGCCAAACCCATAGATTCCCCATTTTTTGTCGGGACTGATGAATACGCCCAAGATATCGAAAAGCCGGGTTTTGATACGGGAAGATCGAATAAAATATTGGAGGATGGCGGTTGGGCGCTTAAGGATGGAGAAATAAGAGAAAAAGATGGGGAAAAGCTTCAATTCAGCTTATATGTGGTTGATTCCTCAAGTTATATTGAATTGGCGGAAATTTTGAAAGAACAGTGGAAAAAGATAGGCGCTGAAGTCAGTATTCAGGCATTTTCTTTTTCCGATATGCAACAGAATCACATAAAGCCCAGGGAATATGATGCTTTATTAGTAGGGCAGGACGCAAGCTTCAATGTCGATCCGTATTCATTCTGGCATTCTTCCAATAAAAAAGACCCCGGACTCAATCTAGCCTTGTTTGACAATGAAGAGGCTGATAAATTGATATCGGAGGCGCGGGAGGAAAACGACAGAAATAAAAGAATAGAAAAATATCATTCTTTCCAAGAGATAGTTGCGGAAGAAAACCCTGCGGTGTTTCTTTTTTCTCCGTATTATCTGTATTTGGTCGACAGCAAAGTAAAAGGGATTGAAGAGAAGAAAATAAACTCTACCAAAAGCCGTTTTGAAAATGTGGATAAGTGGTATATAAAAACCAAAAGAGTTTTTAAATAACGACTTCCGCTTGCAGTTACCTTTTGGATCCTGGCGCAAAAATTGCTTGATTAAGAGTTTTTCATGGAAATACTAAAACATAAAAGATAAAAATTTTCATAGCACAATTTTTTTAAGAGCATTTTATCAAGGCGATATGTTTAAATTTTTTACGAATTTTTAATCAAGCCGATAAAATTATAAAAAATTAAAAATATGGATAAAAACGTCGATAAGTTCAACTTGCGAAAAGTTATTTTGGATGAATACCTGCAGATAGAAGAAGGATTGAAGCTGGGAGGGGGGATTAAATTCAATTCTGATTTTAAATCCATAACCATATCCGGAATGGGCGGCTCTGCTCTTCCGGGAAATGTTTTGAGGATATTTATAAATAGCACCTTCAAGGATTCCGGCAAAAAGAGGCTGGAAGTATTTCAAAACAGATTCTATATTCTTCCTCCGGAAGCCTATGAAAATTCATTGAATTTCATCTGCTCCTACTCGGGAAACACAGAGGAAACCATTTCTTCTTTTGAAGAAGCTTTGGAAAATGACTTGCCGTGTGTCGGAATTTCCAACGGAGGGAAAATCGAGGAAATGTGCAAAAATAACGGAGTACCCCATATAAAAATTCCTTATCCTTATGAAAATTTCCAGCCGAGAATGGCAACCGGATATTTCATATTTTCTATTTTTCAAGTCCTGATAAATTCAAAGCTGGTAGAATTTGATACCGGCAAGCTTTCCGGCGTTTCCCAAAAACTCAAGAAAATAACGGAGGATTCGGAAGAGCATGGAAAGAACATAGCTCATAAGTTGGTTGGAAAAACCCCGGTCATTTATTCTTCGACTTATTTTAAGGCCTTGGCGCTTATTTGGAAGATAAAAATAAACGAGAATTCCAAAACCCCGGCTTTTTGGAACTTCTTTCCCGAACTCAATCATAATGAAATGGTCGGATTCACCAATCCGCAAGCAGATTTTTTCTTTATTATGCTCAAAGACAAAGACGATCACCCTCAAAATATAAAACGTTTCGAAGTGATGGCGGATCTGATGAGACAGAAGGGGATAGGAACAGAGATTATCGACATGAAGGGCGATGATTTATTTGAAAAAGTATTTTCAACTTTATATTTGGGAGATTGGGTATCTTATTACTTGGCTCTTAATTACGGACAGGATCCTACGCCGGTAGATATGGTAGAGGAATTCAAGGGGCTGATAAAATAGTTTTCCCAAAAACTTTTCTATAAAAAAATTTAAAAAAATTATAATAATTTATTTTGCGTCAGTTTTACGCGAGCTTTGGCTTTTTTGATTATATCTTAAAATAATCAGAGATTAAAATTAGGCGCTAGTTTTACAACAATTATGACAACAAACAATGAAAAAATATCTTTGGCTATAAAGCTTCTCGGCAAAAGGATAAAAGAAAAAAGAGAAGCGGATAGGGGGAGAGGGAGCAAATCCCACAAAGGCAGAAACCAGACGGTTAATGTCGGAAATATCAGATCCAAAGGACTCAGGATAATCCCCTTAGGAGGACAGGAAGAGGTCGGGCGAAATATGACTGTTTTCGAATATGGGCGGGACATAGTTGTTTTGGACATGGGAATACAGTTTCCCGAGGAAGATATGCCAGGGGTGGATTATATAATTCCCGATGTCTCCTATTTGAAAGGAAATGAAAAAAATATCCGGGGAGTCATTCTGAGCCATGGCCATCTGGATCATATCGGTGCCGCTCCGATCTTATTGAAGCAATTGGGATATCCTCCGATTATAGGACGGGATTTTACCATAGCTTTGGTCAAAAAAAAGATGGAGGATCACGAGAAAGGTTCGTCCGGAAAATTAAAAGTTATAAACATAAAATCTTTGGATGAAAAAATAAGACTGGGTATTTTCCAAGCGAGCTTTTTTAAAGTGGAGCACTCCATAATGGACGCGGTAGGAGTGGCTTTGAATACTCCGGAAGGGACAGTAGTCCATCCCGGAGACTGGACGATCGGCAGGGACGACGAGGGAAAAAGGACCATTTCTTACGGCAACCTTTCCAGTTTTCCCAGGCCGATCGTTCTGATGCTGGAAAGTTTGGGAGCGACAGACAGGTCGGAACCTGTTCCTGAAAGGAAGATGTATGAAAATTTGGAAAAGATAATAGGTTCTTCCAAAGGGAAGGTTATTATCGGAACCTTTTCTTCCCAAGTGGAGAGAATAGGAAATCTTTTTGAAATTTCCAAAAAACTGGGAAAAAAAGTGGCGCTGGACGGTTATAGCATGAAAACCAATATAGAGATTGCCAGAAAATTGGGCTATGTAAAACCGGCCAAAGATATATTGGTGGATATAAAGGACATAAACAAATATCCGGAAAATAAAGTGGTAATAATTTGCACCGGCGCGCAGGGGGAAGGCAACGCTGTTTTATCCAGGATCGTAGCCGGAAATCATCGTCATATAAAAATAGGGAAAAAGGATACCGTGGTGTTTTCATCTTCCGTAATACCCGGAAACGAAAGGACAATCCAGCGCCTCAAGGATAATCTTTACAGAAAATGCGATAATGTGGTGCACACTAACATAATGGATGTCCATGTGAGCGGACATTGCAACGCTTTCGATATTCAGGAAGTGATAAGGCAGGTGAAGCCGGATTATTATCTGCCGGTTTACGCCAACCATTATTTTCTCAAGGAAGCGGAAAAACTGGCGATTGAAACGGGATTTCCCAAGGAAAATATTTTCGTTCTGGATAACGGAAACATATTGGAGCTACAGGACAAAAAAGCTAAAATCCTTAGGGAAAAAGCCAAAACGGATTACGTCTTTATCGATGGGCTGGGCGTGGGAGACGTGGGGCAGATAGTACTCAGAGACAGGCAGATGCTAGCTGAAGACGGGATGTTTATGATAACAGTTCTCATAGACAGCAAGACCAAGAAAATTTTTGGAAACATCCAGATAACTTCCAGGGGATTTATCTATGTGAAAGAAAACTTTGATTTGGTAAATGCCACCAAGGAAGTCGTGAAAAGAGTGGTTTCTAAAAATACTCCTAAAGACGCCAAAACCAAAATAAATTGGACTATGATCATTGATCAGATCAGAGAGGAAGTGGGGAAATTTTTATTCAAAAAAACTCAAAGGCGCCCGATGGTCCTTCCGGTAATTATGGAAATTTAGCATCCGGAACGGATCTTATTCCGGTATCTGAAAATTAAGCCGGGTGTTTGATAAATTTGTCTTTTTGATGTAAAATAAAGACAGATAGAACGCTTCGCATTTTATTTTTTTAAATGCAAGTTTTATGGAAAAATCAAATAAAGATCAAAAAATAAAAATAGCTTCCAGTTCGATGAAATTCGTCGATCCGGTGGAAATAATAAAGATAGCCGGTATAAAGGAAGGTGACAAGGTTGCCGATTTTGGGTGCGGGCCTGGTTATTTTTCCATTCCGATAGCCAATCTGGTAGGCGAATCGGGAGAAGTTTATGCCTTTGATGTTTTGTCTGCCGCTCTGGAGGCTTTGGACAGCCGGGCTAGACTGGAAGGTATAGATAATATATCTTCCCAAAGAGCCAACTTGGAAAAGTATGAAAGTTCCGAGCTGGAAGACGAAAGCGTTGATTGGGTCATCTTGAAAGACATTCTTTTTCAAAACAGAAATAAAGAAAACATATTGAAAGAGGCACATAGGATCCTGAGAAAAGGAGGAAAAATACTTGTTATGGAATGGGATAATAATCTTTCTGTCGGTCCGGATAAGAAATTGAGAATCGACCCTGACGATTTGGGAGAGCTTATATTGGATGCCGGATTTGTTTTTCAGAAAAAGGCGGACGCGGGAAATTTCCATTATGTTGTCGTTGCCGCGAAACTTTAAATTAGGCTAAAGGAATAACAAAAACGAAACTATGGCAAAAACGATGAAAAAATCAGCGAAATTTGCGGTTTGGCTTTTGATTTTATCTTTGATAGTCCCAGTTTTTTCGGGATGCGGGAAAAAATCAGTCCAGTATAAATTGGATCTTGAAGTTTGGGGTGTTTTTGACGATGCGGATGCGTACAGGGAGATAATCGCGGAATACAGAAAAATCAATCCCTTTATAAAAGGCATAAATTATAAAAAATTTACCGTAGATAATTATAAAAAAGATATTATTAACGCCTTGGCCTCCGGAAACGGTCCGGACATATTTATGATAAATAATTCCTGGATGCCTGAATTCGAGGACAAAGTAGCTCCGGCTCCAAGCTATCTTATAAATGAGCACCAGTTCAGAAGCAATTTCGTGGATGTTGCTGCGGACGATTTTTTGGGAAAATCGGGGGAGATTTATGGGGCGCCATTGAGTGTCGATTCCCTGGCGCTCTATTATAATAAGGATATTTTTAACGCGGCGGGAATTGCCAATCCGCCCAAGAATTGGGAAGAGGTCGTGGAATATAGCAAGAAAATCACCAGCATAAGCGATATCGGAAGCATAGAAAGAGCGGGCATAGCTTTGGGAACTTCCTATAATATAAACCGTTCGACTGACATAATAGATCTTCTGTTTTTCCAGCATGGAACGGAAATGCCCACCAGAAACAACCCGAACTTCAAAGTGGATTTCAATATAGGAACGGATGTGCTGGAATTTTACACCCAGTTCGCCCGTTCCAGCTCCCCGGCTTATTCTTGGAACAGCGCGATGCATTATTCCATAGACTCTTTCTATGAAGGCGATCTGGCGATGATGCTTAACTACTCTTGGCATATCGAAACCCTGAAAAGCAAAAATGCCAAACTCAATTTTGCCACCGCCAAGATTCCCCAGTTATCGGAAAAAACTCCCGCCAATGTCGCCAATTACTGGTCTTTTGTGGTCAATAAGAACAAATTGGTCCAGACGAAAGAAGGAGAGGCTCCCATAAATAACGAGGAGCGCATCCATGAAGCTTGGGAATTTCTCAAATTTATGACTTTCAAGAACGACGGAAGCTTCAATGTGATCAATATCAAGAGCAAGGGAGAAAAAGCTTTTGCGACAAGCATCGATCCGGCCGGAGTTTATCTGGAAAGCACGAAAAAACCGGCGGCGCGCAGAGATTTGATCGAGACGCAAAAATCCGATCCGATGCTCAGTCCGTTCGCCTACGGAAATCTGATAGCAGAGACCTGGTATAGGAAAGACGCCGAAACTATTGAAAATGTTTGGGCGGAAATCATAAACTCCATCAATAAAGGGGATATGAAAGTTATGGAAGGAATCAATCTGATAAGAAGCAGGATTGACGAAATAAACAGGTGATTTTTAAAGGATGGACAAAAATAAAAAAAACATATTATTCTTATCAGCCATAATATTGGTATCGTTTTTTTCTTTTTTCTTTTTTTCCAATGATGCCGTCGCGCAAGGAATCGTCCATTGCGGAAGATCGGGCACGGGATATGAAGATCGATGCACTCTTTGTGACCTGATAATCGGAATTTATGCAATCATAACCTGGGGAAGGAATATCCTTATAATTGTCGGCGTTGCGGCCATAACCATCGGGGGAGTGATGTATATAGTTTCGGCCGGAAACGAAGAGACGATGGAGACGGCCAAAAATTTCATCAAGCAGTCTCTCTACGGCGTGGCGATAGTCCTGGGAGCCTGGCTCATCGTCAATACTACTATGTGGCTTCTGGCAACAAGAGGGGATCTGGGGATAGGAGTTTCCAGTTGGAATGATTTTAATTGTGAAGGAGGGACGCAAGGATCTCTTGAGGCCATTGCTTGCGGCGGAGGGCAATACGAGTGCGTAAATTCTAGTCCAGAAAATATGGGCGGAAGCGGGTTTGTCAGTAGCTGGACGTGCGTTTCTGATACAGGATTTTCAATTACATGTGACTATACTGTTGCAAGTTGCAGTACGCTGAATTGCCAGTGTTTCAGCGGAACGCCGGAAAATTGTAGCGCCAGTAGTTGGACATGCGCGACAGAAGACGAGACAATAAATTGCCCTTAGCAATAAATATGAAAATTAAATGAAACTAATCGAAATCGCCCGAGCTCAAGTCATTAGCGAAGCTCCAAGCCTGGCGGAACTGGGACTTAATTTCTTGCAATTCTTATTGCGGATATTCGGAATTATTGTTATAATCAGCTTAGTGATTTCCGGAATACTCTATTTCATTTCCGGAGGAAATGAAGACATGATAAGAGTCGCCAAAAAGGCCATGTTTTACTCGATAGTCGGAGCGATTGTAGGGCTGGGAGCATTCTTGATAATAAGGCAGATTTCCGCTGTTTTGAACTGATATAAAAAAATAGAAATAAAAATTAAAAAGAAGGGAGGTGGGATCATGAAAACAAAAATCAAAAAAATAGCATATTCAGCCATGGCGCTGGGGATGTCCGTTCCGGCTTTGGCGCTGGCTTACGATCCGCCTGCCGGAACTACCCTGCCTGAAGGATCAATATATGATATTATCAGAAATATTATGATATGGATATTGGGCGTAGTCGGATTTATCGGAGTTATCGGGTTTGCTATTGCCGGTATATTATATCTGACCGCAGCCGGAGACGAGGACAGGATTTCGACAGCTAAGAGAGCTATGACATGGTCTATCGTGGGAGTAATCGTTGCGCTTCTGGGAGTGGTTATCATCCAGGCTGCTGACAGGATGCTCGGCGCTCAGACCTCCACTTTCTAATGGTTTTATATTTAGAAGGAGGACTTGAGGATATGGGTCGGTGTTCGTTTTTCTTTCCGGTAGAGTCCTCCTTTTTTAACCTTAGACAAAAAAAATTTATTTTTCAATAATTTTTTAAAAAATTAAAATGAAAAAAATAAAAAATGTATTATTGGCTATTTTTGCACTTTTTCCTTTTGTTGCATTCGGACAGTGGGATGTAAACGAATATCGAGTTTATGGTCTTCCCGAGGGGACGATATATGATATAGTCGAAAGTGTAATGATGTGGATTTTGGGAATAGTTGGATTTGTAGGAATAGTCGGTTTCGCGATTGCGGGAATCATTTATTTGACTTCTGCCGGAGAT
Organism: Candidatus Moraniibacteriota bacterium; assembly: GCA_028695135.1. Taxonomy (GTDB): domain Bacteria; phylum Patescibacteriota; class Minisyncoccia; order Moranbacterales; family UBA9337; genus STE-63. The sequence goes on from JAQVJM010000009.1 coordinate 21,382, forward strand.
GATGAAAAAATTTCAAAAGCCAAAAAAGCAATGACATGGTCAATTGTCGGAATAGTTGTGGCTCTTATGGGATTTGTAATAATACAGGCAGTAGACAGTATGCTCGGAGGAACAGATGTATTTTTCTAAAAGATTAAATAGCAAGATTTTTGTGTTTTTAAATTTGATGTTTCTTTACACTTATTATGATAAAAAATATTAACAGCATAATAATAGTTTTTATACTGGCCGTTTTTTGTTCAGCTTTTTGTCTTAGTGTTTCTGCCCAAGTGACTTGCCCCGATGAGCAGAATTGGGACAACAGCACAGGAGTTTGCATTCCTACTCAAACCGGACTTCCGAGTCCTGAGGGAGACGACCCCTTGGCTATAGTAATTATAAATTTTATGATGTGGCTTTTGGGCATACTGGGTTTTATCGCCATAATAGGTTTTGTGATTGCCGGAATAATGTATATGACTTCGGCCGGGGATGATGACAGGATCAAGACGGCTAAAAACGCAATGAAATGGTCAATCGTAGGAGTAATTGTCGCCCTGATGGGATTCGTCATCCTTCAAGCGGTCGATGCTTTGCTTAGCGGGGATGCGCCATTTCTTATTTAAAAAAATATGTCTAAATTTATAAAAATATTTTTGACGACAGTGATAACGGTTTTTGCTTTTTCATATTTCGCGGAGCCTTCTTTTGCGCAGTGTGATCCCACAAATCCCGGAGAAGTGTGCTTTACTAATCCTTTGGAATACGACACGGTAGAAGGATTTTTGATGTCCGTTTTAAACACTCTGAGGGCGATAATCGTTGTTTTGTCCCTGGTCTTTATCGTTATCGGAGCGATCATATATATCGTTTCATCGGGAAACGAAAGGGTGATGACGATGGGAAAAAGAGCGATCCTCGGAGCGACCATAGGATTAGCAATCGGTTTGGCGGCGCCTTCTTTCCTCAAAGAAATTTATAATGTCATGGGAGCCAGCACCGATCCGAATGTCCAGTGTGCCGGGCTCGAAGGAGAGGCTATGGATGAATGCCAGAGAGCATTGGAAGATTCATTGACGCTATCTCAAATAGCTCTTAATGTCCTCAATTTCCTTCTCGGCGTGGTGGGAGTCATCGCCATCATTATGTTGGTGATTGCCGGGATATCTTATTCTACCGCGGCCGGAGACGATGACAGGATCAAGACGGCCAAAAATATGACCAAGTGGTCGATAGTGGGAATCGCGGTCGCTCTCGGCGCGATAGTCATAGTAAGGCAGATTGCCAGTTTTTTCGGTTAGCGTAATTTTTTGATATTGCAGATAAAAAATAAGCCCATATATTTTTATGGGTTTTTTATTTACAAAAATAAAAACGGGCAGAACACTGTAATCAGTGTCTGCCCGTCAATTTTGCCCCTTCCTCCTAAAGGGGCATCCTCTCGATTTTTACCGAGAGGGTTGAATTTCTGAGCTTCCCGCCCGCCTGTCCCGTATTTTTGGCGGGGTTGTAATAAACCACGAGTTCGCGGTTTATGTTAATTTCCGCGAAAATGTCTTCCTTTCCAGAGGCAACCAAATATTCGAACGAGTTGCCGGTCTGGGGGTGGAGACCCTCAGTTGATCCGATCCGGAGAGCTAGTGCTCCCCGATTTAGAGCGCGAAAGGGGGGTCGAAATCCTTGCCCGCTCTGTCCTCCTCTCCAGCTGAGTCTTGCCCAGCTGTGATTCCCGAATATATCGTATTCACCCGAAAGGGTGAATCGATACTTGTACCCCTGCTCCAATGAGCAAAGGTACACTTCTCCGGTATTCATCCGTGCTCCGTGAGCTCCCGGCCCACGGCTGTTGAATGTGTTGCCGGAGAGGGGAACCGGAAATTCTCCCACCAATTCCCATTTTAACTGACCTGGTAGGTTTTTTTCCTGAGTCTCGGATTTCTCGGAAACATTTTTCTCATAATACTCGCTTGCCTGATAACCTAAAAAAATTATCAGGAAAACCACAGCAAGCGTTCCTAGCCAGTTTTTAGACTGGGTGTTTGGAGCAGGAGCTCCTGTTCCTGCCGGCGGAGGCGTGCTTGGAGGAGCTATTTTCCCGCTAATTCCTCCCGCATAAATAAAAAATACTGCGGAAGCAATAAGTAATGCGGAGATAGAATAGATGAAGCCATCCAACCCCCAGAAAAAAGTTGCCAGAGCCACCGAAAATATAACTATGATGGCGAGAGGTGCAAGCAATTTTTTCATTTTGAACCTCCTCCCATTTTTGCCATAATGCCGGCAGCGATGCCTACTAAGGTGTCGGTTCCCCCGTCTATCTCTATCTTATTGATATTGACAGTTTTAGTAGTCTGTTTTTGCCAGACTTGGATGGATTCCCAGGCTTCTTTATCGGATATGCCCGGCAGTTCAGACTTGAGCAATTTCACTTTTTCCAGGAGATGATCCATCTCGATACTCTGACTTTCTCTTTCATACCGCTCTTTCTGTTTTTCATCCCTGGATTTTTTGAGCTCCTCGTCGGGATCAATCGTATCAATTTTTGCCTTGATAATTTCAATCCCATAAGAATGCTCGGCATAGGAAATCAACCTGCCTCCCAGAGTTCTTTGGCAAGTTCCCCTTTTGTTTAATTTCCTTATTCTTGTCGTAAGGAACACTCCCTCCAGCTCAGTCGACATAGCATCCTTCTCCTCAATAGCAGCATCTACATCTTTGCCAATGAGATGAGAACGGATTAACCCCTCGACTTCACTGTCGAGCCCATCATTTACACCTTTTTCATCCACTTCGAGATATCTGTATGCTGCAACATCCGATATACGATATTGGATGATGCCCTTGACAATTACTGTTCCGCCCTTGCCGACCGGAAATGTTCTGTTTATCGGCCTTGTTCTTATTTCCCTCGGCTCCATTTTTATGCCCCACCAGGGGTACTTAAATTGTATTCCCTCTTTATAGGGAATACGTATTGGTACGGAGTAGGCATGTTTTTCGAGACTCTTATCGAGTTCTTTTATCTGCCTATTAATTTCCTCTATTTTTTCCTTTTCTTTCTTCGTGTCCTTTTCTTTTAATAGTTTCGATTTTTCGTCTTCCATCTTTTTTTTCTCTTCATTCTTTTTTATTCTTCCTGAAAAAAGAGAAGAAGGTATCCCGATATAAACATCAGGAACCTTGAAGATGATAGATCTTAAAATCGCCAAGATGAAGAGAACCAAAGATCCCAAAAAAACATACATTGTCGTAGTCATTTTTCTCCCTCCTAATATTGATAAGAAATTTATATCCGTTTGTCAAAGAGCCCTTTTGAGGCTCGTTATCGCCTCTATTGCCTGATTTTGGCACAAATATCCCAAAATACTAGCAACATATAATGATAGCATATTTTTGGTGTTTTGTCAAATAGATTCGCATAGCGCAAAACGCGTAACATATAGCGATAAACATAAGATATAGGGCCAAGGCATGCCTTGGCCCTATATAAGGGGAAAACTAACATTTGATTTTTATTCTTCTTTACATAAGAAAAAATAAATGTTAAGTTAAATGTATTAAAAAGCATTGAATCCGCTGAATTTAAGCCATTTATTATGGATTTTATTTTGTATTAAATCATTGCCATGGTTGAAGAAAAAACGACCGAGGATAAAAAAATAGTCAAATTGCCCAATCCGGTGACTGTCAAAAAGTTCGCGGAGGTTTTGGAATTGCCTGTTTCCAATGTCATTACCGAGCTGATGAAAAACGGGATAATGGCGACCATCAATGAAGAGATTGATTTTGAAACTGCCAGCATCATTGCGGAAGATCTGGGATTCGAAGCGAAAGAAGATATGGAAGTCCATGAAGGGGAAGCGATCACTCTTGAGAGGCTCATCGATATCTGCAAGAAAGAGCAAGATTCGAAAGAAAAGCTTTCTCCGCGTCCTCCGATAGTGACTATTTTGGGACACGTCGATCACGGCAAAACTACTCTGCTTGATACGATCCGGAAGGGCAACGTGGCTTCCCAGGAAGTGGGGGGAATCACCCAGCACATCAGCGCTTACCAAGTGAAGAAAAAAGGGAAACTGGTTACTTTTATCGATACTCCCGGGCACGAAGCTTTTTCGGCGATGAGAGAGCGCGGAGTGAGCATTGCTGACGTGGCTATTCTGGTCGTGGCGGCTGATGACGGAGTGCGTCCGCAGACCAAAGAAGTCATAACTTATCTAAAGGAGAAAAAAATTCCGACAATCGTTGCCATAAACAAGATTGATAAGCCGGAAGCCAATCCGCAAAGAGTCAAGCAAGAATTGGCTGAGCATGAGATTACGGTCGAGGAATGGGGCGGAGATGTTATCGCCAATGAGATAAGCGCCAAAAGCAATATCGGAATCGATGATCTTTTGGATAGCATCCTTCTGGTTTCTGAAGTTTTGGAGCTTAAGGCCGACGAAAAAAGAGAAGGGCTGGGAGTAGTGCTGGAATCTAATCTCGACCCAAAGAAAGGTCCGGTTTCCACCGTTTTGGTAAAAACTGGAACTTTTAAAGTTGGTCATGACATAGTTACCGGCACGGCTTTCGGAAGGATCAAAAGGATGGAAAATTTTTTAGGGAAACAGATCGACTTTGCCGGCCCTTCGACCCCGGTGGTCATAATGGGACTGGATAAAACTTCCAGAGCCAATGATGTGGTCCAAGTAGCGGGAAAGAAAGCTTTTTCAAAAATAAAGAAAGGGGAGCCGTTCGGGCTGAGCGGAAAGAGCGCCATAAAGAGCAAGAAAGATCTTTTGAAGAACATCGATGATGAGCATATAAAGAAATTATACATAATAGTAAAGGCCGATGTCCAGGGATCTTTGGAAGCTATTGATCAGATACTCTCTACCATCAAGTCTGAAGAAGTGGCCTGGGAATACGTGAATGTCGGAGTGGGAAACATCACCGAATCGGATGTCAAATTGGCGGCGGATTCCGGCGCGATGATAGTCGGATTCAGCGTAACAGCCACCACGGTGGCCAAGAGATTGGCGGAAAAAGAAGGCGTGACTGTAAAAATTTTTAATGTCATTTATGAATTGGTGGAAGAAATAAAAAGCAGCATGGCCGATCTGCTTCCTCCGGAAATCGTAAGAACCGATCTGGGGCGCTTGAAAGTTCTAGCCATATTCAAGCATGGAAAAAAGGATATGATTGTCGGCGGACGCGTTATCGACGGGGTAGCTGTCAAAAAAGCCCTGGTGGAAGTAAAGAGGGAAAAGGAAATTATCGGCAAAGGAGAAGTTTCCAATCTTCAGCAAAATAAAAAGCCGGCTGATGAAGTCAAAGCCGGAAACGAATGCGGGATAACTTTTGAAGGAAAAGTGAAAATTGAGGAAGGCGACATCTTCCAATTTTATGAAGAGAAGGAGGAAAGAAGGAAACTGTAGATCAGCTTCGTTAGCTCCATTTGATATTTAGGAAATTATTAGCACTGTTTAAAAAACTGAAAGCTGTTCTGTCTGTCTTCATATTTTTTTGAGATTTCATATTTGTAATTCGCTTTAAAAAATTATTACTCAAAAATCAATTTTGCACTTTGCATTTTGAACTTTGAATTTGTGAGCGTGTCTTTTCGAATACAAAAAATAAATTCCCTTATCAGGGAACAAATAGGCGAAATTATCACTCGTGAGCTTGATATAAAGCTGGGAGTTTTTTTGACTATAGCCAAAGTTGACACCACTAGGGATTTGCGCTACACTCATATATTCGTCAGCGTTTTTCCAGAAAAAGAGGGTAATTATGCCATGGTTGCGCTTGAAAATGAAAAGGGAAATATCCAGAGAATTCTCAACAAGAGACTCAATATGAAAATTTTGCCCAAAATAATCTTTAGGCTGGACAAAACCGAAGCGGAAGCTGATGAAATAGAAAAAATCTTGAGGGAAATAAAAAACCAATAAAGCATTGGAGCACTAGGACATAAAAACAAATAGGAGGAAGAAGACCTAGATGTTTTATCGCTTTAATGTTTTTTTGTTTTATCGAAGATATGGACTTCGCCAAAGAATTTAAAAGTATCAGATATATCATAAAGAATTCAAAAAGAATTCTTCTTTTTGCGCATAGCGGTCCGGATAGCGATACGGCTAGCGCCAATCTGGCTCTCTATTATCATATAAAAGAACTGGGAAAAGAGGCTGATGTGGCTTGTTTTGACAAAGTCCCGGAGTATTTGAAAGGAGTCATCAATTATGAATTCAAACATCCTGAAGATGTAGATCTCCATTCCTATGATTCAATCTTTGCCATTGATAGCGTGGAGAGAGGCTTCGATAAGATAAAGGATAAGCTTTTAAAAAAACAGGCAGTCGTGCTTTTAGACCATCATCCAGATATTTCCATCAAGGGAGATGTAGAAATAATCGATCCGGAGTACTCCTCGGCTTCAGAGATCGTTTTTGATTATTTCGAATTTTTTAAGATAAGGATCGGAAGCCGGATCGCCACTCTGCTTCTTATGGGAATTCTGGCGGATACGGGCAATCTCCAGCATTCCAATACCAGTCCCAAAGTGATGCATGCCGCCGCCGAGCTTCTCAATAGGGGCGCTTTGGTTTCAAAGATATTCAAGACCGTTTCCTCGAACAACAAGATCTCCACTCTGAAAATCTGGGGCAGAGCCTTAGAAAAAGCAAAAATAAATCCCAAGACCAAGATGATAGCGACGGCTATAACCAAAAAAGACCTAGAAGATTGCAATGCTTCATATGAAGATATCGCGGAAATTTCTTCCATCTTAAATACCGTTCCGGAGACTTCTTTTTCCTTGGTTCTCTCAGAGAGAGACGGAGGAAAAATAAAAGGAAGCCTTCGCAGCGAAAAATACAAAGGGGTGGATGTTTCTGAAATCGCCCATCAATTCGGCGGAGGCGGGCATAAGCTGGCTAGCGGATTCGAGGTAAAAGGAAAAATAAAGGAGACGGCGGACGGATGGGAAATATTTTAAGTGTTAAAATTGTTCCAATTGTTATAATTGTTGAAGTTGTTATAATATTAAGAGGTATTTATTCTTTACAGAAACAACTGGAACAGTTATAACATTTTTAACAATTATAACAGTATGCATATCGGTTGCCATGTTTCTATCGCCGGAGGTATCGAAAACGCTCCGCAAAGAGCGTCGGATTTGGGCTGTGAAGCGATGCAGATCTTTACCCGATCTCCGCAAGGAGGAAAAGCCCCTAACCTTACAGATAAAATCTGTAAGGAATTTAAAATTTTAAATTCAAAATTTAAAATTAAGGAAGTTTATATACATACTCCTTATTATATAAATTTCGCTTCGGCAAATAACCGCATACGCTATGGGTCGGTTTCAGTCGTTCGCGATGAATTGGAAAGAGGGTCGCTGATCGGCGCAAAATATGCGATGACTCATCTGGGAACCGCCAAGGAATTGGGCGAAAAAGAAGCTGTCGATAAAACTATTGAAATGCTCAAAAAAACTCTAGAAGGGTATGAAGGTTCTTGCAAATTATTATTGGAAAACAGCGCCGGCGCCGGCGCTATAATTGGCGATGATTTGAAAGAACTTAAAGAAATAATCGATGGAGTGGGCGACAGGACAATTGCCGGAATATGCCTGGATACCCAGCATTCTTTCGCTTCAGGATATGATTGGACCGACTTTAAAAAAAATATTGAGAGAATAGACAAAGAATTGGGGCTCAATAAGATAAAATTGTTCCATGCCAACGATTCTTTGGCCGAATGCGGATCCCAAAAGGATCGGCATGCCCATATCGGAGAAGGTCTTATCGGCGCCAAGTCTTTTTCCAAGATTGTTAGATTTGCAGAGAAAAATAATGTCGATATGATTTTAGAAACCCGACACGATAAGGTCAAAGAAGATATAGAGAAATTAAAGTCTTTCCGTTTGCAAGGATGATCTTTGCAATTGTTGATCCGGTTTGCATCCAGCTGTTTGCGGGATCGTTCATATCAATATATAAAGATAAGCCCATTTAATTATGAGAGTGATTATTATTTCCGATGTCCACAATAACACGACTAATTTGAAGAAGGTTTTGGATCATTGCGCGGATAAAAAAATAAAAGAAATGATCTGTTGTGGAGATTTGGCATCTCAAGAAACCCTGGATTTTTTGTGCGATAATTTTTCCGGGGAAATTTATTATACTTTTGGAAATATGGAATCAGGTCAGATTTTGGGCAATGTCCATGGGAGACGTACTGCGTCCCCAGGAACATCGGATGCCCGATATAAAAATGTCAAAATATTTAAAGATTATGGAGAGGCTAATTTCGATGATAAAAAGGTTGCATTTGTCCATTATCCTGATAAAGCAAGGGAGCTTTGTAAATCCGGAGAATATGAATTTGTTTTTCATGGCCATACTCATAAGCCGTGGGTCGCCCCCGTTAAAACTTCGGCGGATCAAGGACTGATAAGAAAATGTACATTATTAAATCCCGGAAATGTCGCCAATGAAATATATCCGCCGACTTTCGCAGTTTGGGATACGGAAAATGACAATTTTGAGCTGATCAGGATAAATGATTTGAGGTAATTATAATAAGATATGGCTGATAAAAAAAAGGAAATGGAAAAACTGAATGAAGAAATGATAGCTTGTTCCAAATGCGCCCTCAGAAAGGGTTGCAACCAGGTTGTTCCGGGAGAGGGGAGCGCAGATGCTCGAATTGTCTTTATCGGTGAGGGTCCAGGAGCAAAGGAGGATCAATTAGGCAGACCTTTTGTGGGAGCGGCTGGGAAATTTCTGGATGAGATGCTGGAAATCATAAATTTAAAAAGGGAAGATGTTTACATCGCCAATACGGTCAAGTGCCGGCCTCCGCAGAATCGAGATCCTCTTGATGAAGAAAAAGAAGCCTGCTGGCCGTGGCTGGAAAAACAGATAGATTTGATCAAGCCGGATCTGATAGTGACATTGGGAAAACATTCGCTGGAGAAATTCCTGCCTGGACAAAAAATATCCGAAGTCCATGGAAAAGCTCTGCGCAGAGACTTCCCCGGTCTGGGCAAGCAGGTCTTTTTTGCCCTTTATCATCCGGCCGCTGCTCTTTATAACGGGTCTATGCGGGAGATTTTAATAAAAGATTTTAAGAGAATTCCAAAAATTTTTGAGCTTATAGATAAGGAAAAAGATAGTAAAATTAAGGAAAATAATCATTCCCAAGGCAGATTGCTAAAATAAATATTAATTGACCAAAGTAGTCGGCTTTGTTAATATTGGCTTGTTGCTTTACATGATCCGATGGCTGAGCGCTCGATGAGTACCTAAGAGCTTTGCAATCAGTTGCGCGAATTAGTCAGCCTTCGGCGGAGTCAGGCAAAGGGAAAAATATCCAAGAAAATAAAATTATTTTAATATAAGGTCGCGTGGCCGAGTGGTTAGGCACAGGTCTGCAAAACCTTTTACCCCGGTTCAATTCCGGGCGCGACCTCAAAAGTGAAATTTGCCCGGGTGGTGGAATCGGTAGACACAAGGGACTTAAAATCCCTCGGCCTTAAAGCCGTGCGAGTTCGAGTCTCGCCTCGGGCACACAAGAGTTCAAAGTTCAAAGTCAAAAATTCAAAGTTATTTTTTTTAATCTTATTTAGACGAGACTCGAAAGGCGTGAGCATGCGCGAGCGCCCAGACTCTGGGTCGGAGCGAAGAGGAGTCTCGCCTCGGACATACAAAGATCAAAGTTAAAAGCCCAAAGTCTGAAGTTGATTTTTTAGTTCTTTAGATGAAATTTGGAAAACACGATAAAAATTAAAAAATTAAAATTGAACCAAGTCTTTTTTATTTTTATAAACACATAAAATTACACAGACAAAAAAGACCCCGTTTTTTCAGGGGTCTTTTTCTTTATTTTAATTTCGCTTTTACTACCAATCTGTTCCAGTTGGTATTTAACGGCCAGCAGGTGGTAATCGTTAAAGAAGAATATCCGGTATCTTGAAATATCATTTCATTGTCGGGATTCAGCACGTCTTTTGAAGTTACGACATATAAATATTCCAACACCTTTCCATTTTTCTGAGTTACTCTGATTTTTATATCATCTCCTTCTTCTAATTCATTCAGTCTGCTGAATACATAATTATAATCTCCTTTTACCCAAGCATAGTTGCTGCTGTGTCCGGAAAGAACCGCGTTCCCGGTTTGTCCGGGAACTCCGGTTTTCGGATAGCGGATAACTCCTTTTTTCAAATCTTCCAGCAAGGCATCTTCTGAAGCACTGGCTGAAAATATTGTCGGAGCTTTCACGGATATCTTATCGATTACTATTTTAAATTCCGGCCTTATATCTCCGGCAGCGGATGGGTCAAATCCGTTATTTATCTCTTGCAAATCATTATACCCGTCGCCATCGGTGTCCGCTTCCAACGGATTAGTCAGATGCTCAAATTCAAGGTAATTGGGAAGCCCGTCATTATCAGGGTCGAGATTATAGTCATTGCTCGCAATGCTCAGACCGTTATCTATTTCCCAATTATCAGGAAGTTTGTCTCCGTCCATATCCATCTTCCCTTCACCTGTGGGGTTATATCCGTCGCGCACCTCTTTCCCATCATTATATCCGTCATTGTCGGAATCAGCCAGGAGCGGGTTAGTGAAATACTTATATTCTTCCAATAAGCTAAGGCCGTCTCCGTCAGTATCGGAAAGAATGTCGCTTTTATCGGAGACCTTTATATGATATCTGTCCAGCCAATAAGAGGGTATTCCATATTGCTCCTGGCTTGTCTCTTCCTGAGAGCAGATGAATTTTCTTATACGGCTGAAGTCAAAGTTTATCAAATAAAAGGATAATGCGAACAGAACAACAAACGAAATAATAATGATTCTTTTGCTATTCTTCATAATAGATATTATCTTTGTGCTTAATTAATTCTGTTTTTTAGGCAGTATGTTTTTTTTGCTGAAGCAAGGCTTTTTTGTTTCTGTATTTCAGATATCCGGCAATAGGCGCTATGCTCAGCAATGCCGATATAAGAAGAGCCAGGCTTCCGCTTCCGGTCGCAGGTATAGACATGCCTTTTCTGTAACCGAAATCCGCCTTGGTATGATCATCCTTATCTCCTTTCAGTCTCACATAAGTCTTATTATCCTTTTTGCCATCCGGATCGTAAGTCTGAACAAATCCGGCTACGTCCTCTTCCTTTACTATGACTTTGTATTCTCCGGAACATAGATCTTTAAACTCATATTCTCCGTCGCTGTCAGTTTCAGTCCGATAGGTTTTGTTGCTAGATACTTTTACGAGTTTAACTCTTATGTTGTCCAAACCTTCTTCATTTTTATCCTGAACCCCGTCCCCATTGGTGTCATTCCAAATATAGTTTCCGATAGAGCCTCGGCACTCATCTTTTTCTTCCGGTTCAGGTTCAGGTTTAGGTTCGGGCTTAGATTCCGGCACATTTACCGTAACCTTGGCGCTACAAGTAACGCTTCCCCCAGGACCTTTGAATGTTCCGGTGTA